>SZPD01000491.1 GCA_030263515.1 Anaerolineae bacterium CFX9
TTTCGAACTCGTGACGGGCGATACGATGCAGGTTGTCATCCCGGTTCAATCCTCCTCGATCAGTACAGACATGCTGGCGGTCTACCCGATGCGACTCGCGTTCACCGATGTTGTTCTCAATCGTCCCCGCGACAAAGACGTGCGTGTGCAGCATCTGCATCCCGTATTCGTCATCCGTATCACGATCATGGAGCACGTATGAAAATTCGGGGGTATTTAACCCGCGTGCCGTATGCCATTCTTCAATCGTCCGTTCGGTCACTTGCCGTACGAGGTCCTGCCGCAATTCTTCTGGTACAAGCGCCATCAGGTCAGGCGCCGGTGCAATAACCATGTGATGCGCTAGCACATACGGACCGGACAGCTTGCCAGCATTTTCATACACCTCGCGCCAGCCGCTACCCAACCCACAGTCCGTCCAGCGGTCACTCAAATCCACCGGGCGGTGGTTAGGACTTTCGCGGTAGGACACATACTTCAGCAGCTTCTTCAAACCTTTGTAGCCACCTTTCGATGGCTTCTGATACTTCCAGTTGGGGATGATGCTCGGCTTGCTCATCGGCGTTTTTGCCCCTGTTTTCCCTTGATTTCTGACACTAAACCTTGTTCATGCCTGCGCCAGCGTTCCCATTTGTCTTCCTGTTTGCAGCGGTTACTACAAAAGAAGCGAGGTCGTCCACCCAACGGCGAAGGGGGCGGCAGCGATTCGCCACACACCCTACACCAGCCGGTTTCTACGTCCCGTTTGGGTGGGGATGTGTACCGTTCCCGTTGGCGTTCATGGCTAAAGGGTGCGGTTCAATCACCTCAGTTGGTTCAACCGGATTGATCTGTAACTCAGGCGTAGGCTGTTCATACCAGTTGTCTGCCTGCAATTCCCGATAGATCAGTGCCCGCCAGTCGGCGGTGTTCAAGCCTTCCAGTGCTTCACGGCGGCGGCTGTTCCCTTTCCGTAGGGCATCCCGCAGCGCGTTGGCATAGAACTGCATCCACTGGCTGTGGGCTTCCGGGTTGATCGTCGCCCGCTGCCAGTCGTTCACTGCTTCCTGATAGGCGCGTTCGTTCGCATGGCGCAGTTCGATGGCTTCTAGCATTTGTTCCTTCAGCACATAAGCGGTGGAGAGAACCAACAGCGGTGGGGCAATCGCTTCCAACCAGGCAAACGGACTAGTGGTATGACCGGGCAGCGCGACCTGCACATTTCCTACCAGGGCGATCGCTGTGGCAATTCCCATGCTGGCGTAGAGTAAGCGTCTCGCGTTTGGAGTCGTACCGAGCGTTGCCAGTGCCAGCGAGAACACCACCTGTCCCACCTCAGCCGTTAACACCGTAGCGATGCCAACTGCAATCATCGCTAGTTCATACGGCACTGCGGCACCGAAGGTGGAGGAACCAATGACATAGAGACGAATAGCGGACGGGGTGAAAGCTGCCAAAAGCAGGGCAATACACAATCCGCTGATGAGCTTCGTCACCATCGGAGGATAGCGATGGGCGGCATGGTGGTTGTAATGGTCGCGCTGTGGACGTTCTCCGATGTCTCGCATGACCGCTTCTTCAGCAGCGGCATGAGCAAGCTGACGCTCCTCCTGAGTAAGTGGTTTGATCTGTGCAAGCATGGTCAATCTCCTAAGAATCAAAAGAAGCCGCATCCCCGCTATCAGGGTCGGCTTCAGGACGAACAAATCTATTCGGTTGGCAGCGTGTAAAAGCGTCAGCTACATCCCCAGGTGTGAAAGGACGTAATGGGTCATCAGTGGTTGATGTACACGAGCATCAATATTCAGGTGACAGGTTTCGTCGGCAGCGATCCTCAGGTGAAGACTGTCGGTGAACAGCAGGTCGCCAGCTTCAGTGTGGCAGTTAATCGCAAGAACGGCGGCGGCAAGAAGCAGACTCTGTGGCTGCGTGTGAACTGCTGGAACAAACTCGCCGATGTTGCGGCGCAGTATATCAAGAAAGGCTCGCTGGTGCAGGTGACGACGGAATGGCTGCGTCCGAGCGCGTGGCTTGACCAGAGCGGCGCACCGCAGGCAAGTCTGGATTTGGACGCGAACCGCCTGGTGCTGCTGGACCGGCTGGAGAGTGACGAACCGGAAAGCGGGGAAGACATTCCGTTCTAGGCGATAGTGCTTTCAGTGTTGCGAGGGTGGTGCAGACTTGCATCACCCTCATGAA
>SZPD01000492.1 GCA_030263515.1 Anaerolineae bacterium CFX9
AATAACCGTATGGAAATCCGCGCCGTGATCGAAGGTCTCCGCGCGCTGACCGCCCCGGCATCCCTCACGATCGTCTCGGATTCCCAGTACGTGATCAAGACGATGACCCAGGGCTGGAAGCGCAAAAAGAATGAGGATCTGTGGGCGGAACTGGATGCGCAGCTCGCCCGACACCACGTAACATGGCAGTACGTCCGCGGGCATGACGGACATGAATACAATGAGCGCTGTGATCGGCTGGCGGTCGCCGCGATCGACGCTTTTCGCAGATAGAACTATTTCCGGGACGGAGAAATGCAGTGCCACGCATAGCCAACCGCGTCGCCCCTTACGGCGTCACGATCTTCAGCGAGATCAACGAACTGGCTGCCCAGCACAAGGCGGTCAATCTTGGGCAGGGACGACCGGATTTCGCTGCTCCGGCCGACATCGTTCAGGCGGCGGTGCGCGCACTGAATGAAGGCAAGGCGAACCAGTACCCGCCGGGGATCGGCATGCCATCCCTCCGCGAAGCCGTCGCAGCGCATACATCGCGATTTTACGGACTGGAGATCGACCCGAAAGCCAGTGTGCTGGTCACCGCCGGAGCCACAGAAGGCGTTTTTTCATCGGTGATGGGGCTGGTCGATAAGGGCGATGAGGTGATCGTCATCGAGCCGTATTTCGACAGCTATGTGCCCAATATCACGTTCGCAGGGGCTGTGCCGGTCTATGTGCCGCTGCACCCCCCGGAATGGACGCTGGATCCGGATGAGCTGCGCGCGGCTTTCACGCCAAAGACGCGGGCGCTGATCCTCAATTCGCCCCAGAATCCGACGGGACGCGTGCTCACCCTCGCCGAGCTGACCCTGATCGCTGACCTGTGCAAGGAACACGATGTCGTCGTGATTTCCGACGAAGTTTACGAGCATCTGGTGTTCGATCATCACCGTCATATCCCGATCGCAACCCTGCCCGATATGCTTGAGCGCACCGTTACTGTATCGTCGCTTGGCAAAACTTTCAGCGTCACTGGCTGGAAGATCGCGTGGGTTTATGGCCCGCCTGACCTGATTCAGGGTGTCAATCAGGCGCATCAGTACGTCACCTTCTGCGCCAATGCTCCCGCTCAGGAAGCAGCGGCGTTTGCATTGAGCCTGCCGGGAACGTATTTTGAGGAATTTCAGGCCATGTATGCGCACAAGCGCGATCTGCTGATGAGCGGGCTTGAGGCGGCAGGACTCAAGGCGAAGAAGCCTGAAGGGACCTACTTTGTCATGGCGGACTTTTCAGAAGTCTTTGATGGCGATGATCTGGAGTTTGCGCGCTACCTGACGACAGAAATTGGCGTCGCCTGCATCCCGCCGACATTCTTTTACAGCAACGATCACGCGCACATGGCGAGCACCCAGGCGCGTTTCGCCTTCTGCAAGACGGACGAGACGCTCCGCATCGCAGCGGAACGCCTCGCCCATCTCGCACGCTAGGGCATTTCAGCGGAGCGGCACACCAAAGGGCAGCGCGACGCTGAGGCCGATCGCCCCCACGACGATCGCGAGGACGAAACCGGCAATGAACGAACCGACGATGAACATCGCCAGCGTGATCCATTTCTGGTTCGAATCCTGGAACTGATGCAGGCTGTCAAATCCCAGCGCGATCAGGTAAAGCGCATAAATGTTGAGCGCAAACGCCACCAGACTGCCGATCAGCCCCAGCCCGATCAGGCTCAGAACGGTGCTGATCAGCGTTCCTGCCAGTGAAGCTGAAAGATACGGTAGGACGATCAGATAGGCGTGCTGATAGCGCGGAACCCGTGTGCCGCCATCCTTGCTCACCCACCAGTAAGAGACGAACACACCCGCGTAGAGCACGGCAAGCTGGATCAGCGGGAAGATGACCAATCCCAGCAGCGCAGCCACAACATTGAAACGAACGAGACCGATGAAGTTAAGGATCGCGGAGATCACGAACACCCACCCCGCGAAGAACCAGAAGCGCCACCAGCTCGCTTTTGACACCTCCCCTTCATAGACCCCCGGTTTGCGCTGCAGTGCCTCGACGCCGCGCATGAAAATCGACCATCCGTCCTTGATCATTTCCACGATGCCGACCCGTGCCGGAGCGCCGGGGATAGAAAGCGGCATCACAAAGCCGCCTGTGGTTGCCTCGCCGGGAAT
>SZPD01000067.1 GCA_030263515.1 Anaerolineae bacterium CFX9
GCTGCGGGTGAACGGGTTCGGGGCGCGAGGCGGGGCGGCGCTTCCCGTGGAATCGAGATCAGACAGATCGAGGTGGTGATTCACAAAGTCGTTAAAAGGGCCGACCTCAGGTTCACTGTCATCATCCATCGACGGGGGGCGAATATCGTCTGCCACTGGTGTTCTCCGCGAAGGCTTTCTGATCTCTAGACAAAAAGGCAATAGTTAGGTCGGCGCTGGCATCTATGGCGGAAATTATCGTGCCAAAATGAAGAAATTGCAAGCACATCCAGAAGACAAATTAATACTGCCCCGATAACAGGTGTATCGGGGCAGCCTGCCTGATTCCGGCTTAATATGCAAGTTCGCGCACGGTACTTTCAAGACCTGCCTCTGCCTCACGTTCACGGCGGAACTGCTGTGTGTAGAGGCGGTAATAGTGCCCCTTCCGCCGAAGCAGTTCCGTGTGCGTTCCCATCTCGCTGATACCGCCATCCTCAATGACGAGGATGCGATCAGCGCGGCGAATCGTGGACAGGCGATGCGCGATGATGAACGAAGTCCGCCCTTCCATCAGGGTTTCCATCCCCTTCTGGATGAGCGCCTCTGTCAGCGTGTCCACCGAACTGGTCGCCTCATCCATGATGAAGATTTCAGGGTTCGCCAGCACGGCACGCGCCAGGCTGATGAGCTGCTTCTGCCCGGTAGAGAGCAGATTGCCGCCCTCGCCCACTTCCTCGTCATATCCCTTTTCCAGCGTCATGATGAAGTCATGCGCGCCGGCCATCCTTGCAGCCGCTTCAATCTCGGCATCCGTCGCGTCCAGCCGCCCGTAACGCAGATTGTCGCGGACGGAACCGGAAAAAAGATGCGGCGTCTGAAGCACCATGCCGATCCGCGACTGGATAGCGTGCATGGTCAGCTCACGATAATCCCGTCCGTTGAACAGGATTTTTCCTCTGCGCGGCTCATAGAAGCGGCAGACCAGGTTGACGATGGTCGATTTGCCTGCGCCTGTCGGTCCTACCAGCGCGATCGTCTCCCCCTCCCGAACATGCAGCGTAAAGTTTCGCAGCACCGGCTTGTCTTCTTCGTAGTAAAACTCGACGTTATCGAAGAAGATATCGCCGCGGATGCTGCCCGGATCAACCGCACCGGGGCGGTCAACAACTTCAGGCTTGCTGTCCATCAGAGAGAAGACCCGCTCAGCCGAAGCGATCGCGTGCTGCATGGAAGCATAGACGCGCGCCAGATCCTGCACCGGCCACAGCATGAACGTCACGTAGCCAATGAATGCCTGGATGCCGCCGATCGTCATCGCGCCAACTTCGATCGAAAGCCCGCCAAAATAGACGATACTTCCCAGCGCAACGGCGCTGATGATCTGCACTGCTGGCAGGAACAGCGCCGAGAGCACCGCAGCCCGATAGGCAGATCGATGATACTCATTGGTCAGCGAGCCGAACTCGACCAGGTTCTCTTCCTCACGGCGCAGCGCCTTGACCACACGCACACCGGTGATGTTCTCGTTGTATGCGCCAGTGATCCGCGAATGCGCCTTGCGCGAGGCGCGATATTCAACCAGGATCTTCTGCTTGAACCAGATCGCCACGGCGACCAGGATGGGAATGCTGGCAAACACGATCAGCGCGAGCTGCCAGTTGATCGTCAGCATGAAGAACAGCGCCGTCGTGATATTGGCGATCGCCCAGACGACATCCAGCGCGCCCCACGTCACCAGCTCCGCGATACGCTCGGTATCCGAAGTGACACGAGACATGATCCACCCGACCGGCGTCTTGCTGTAGTAGGACAGCGACAGATTTTGCAGATGATCGAACAGTTTCTTGCGCATGTCGTATTCGACACGCTCGCCCAACACACCCGTCAGGTAGATGAAGATCAGCACCATCAGCGCCTGAAACAGGATGACCGCGCCAAAGATCCCCGCAATCTCCAGAATACGCTGACCGTTCCCCTGACCGATGCCTTCATCGATCATCAGCTTGGCGAGATAGGTGTTGAAAGACTCGCCTGCTGAAACCAGTGACACTGCGACGATGAAGCCGACTGCCCACTTCCAGTGAGGGCGCACCAGCTTGATGATACGCCAGAGCGTGCCGCCGTTGAAACTCGTTTGAAACTCTTCTTCTTCAAAGCCGAATTCAGACATCGGCCAGCTCCTTCTCAAGGTCGCTTTCGATCCGCGCCTGCAAATCGAAGATCTGCTGGTAAAACCCAGGCTCATTGACAAGTGTTTCATGCGTGCCGCGCTGGACGATCTCGCCCTTGTCGAGCACCAGAATCTGGTCGGCATTCATCACGCTCTGCACGCGATGCGCAATGATGAAGGTGGTGCGGTTGCGCATCAGCCGGTCTAGCGCTTCACGAATTTCCGCTTCCGTCTCCATATCGACGGATGAGGTGGCGTCGTCGAGCAGCAGAATGCGCGGATTCTTCAACAGGGTGCGCGCCAAAGTCACGCGCTGCTTCTGCCCACCTGAAAGCGTGACGCCCTTTTCACCGACGATCGTCCTGTACCCTTCCGGGAAAGACATGATCACGTCATGAACGGCTGCCGCCTTCGCCGCCTCGATCACCTCTTCATCCGTCACGGCGCGCCCAACGCCATAGGTAATGTTTTCCCGGATGGAGCGCGAAAAGAGAAACGGCTCCTGTTCGACGATGCCGATCTGCCGCCGCAGATAATCTTTCGGCAGATCCTTAATGTCGATGCCGTCGATAGTGATCCGCCCACTCGTATACTCATAGAAGCGCGGCAGCAGGGCTGCAACGGTGGTCTTGCCGGAACCTGTCGAACCCATCAGCGCGATCGACTGCCCTGCTTTCGCCGTAAAAGACACGTTGCGCAGCACCATATCATCGCCATCATAGGCAAATGACACGTTGTCAAAGACGACTTCGCCGCGCAGCGTTTCCGGCAGATCCACCGCCGCCACATGCAAGTCTTCGCGTTCCTGACGCATGACATCAATCACACGGTTGTAGGAAACGAAGCCTGTAGACGCCTGAACGATCAGACGCCCCAGATTGCGCATCGGCTGGATGATCCATACGATCATCCCGATGTACGCCAGATACGTCCCCAACGTGATCGTGCCGTTCAGCACCAGCGACGCGCCGAACACATATCCTGCCAGCATCTGGAAGGCGGTCAGGATATCCGTGAGCGGCCAGAAGATCGAATGCATGATGATCATGCGGCGACCGCGTTCAAAGCGCTCGCTGTTGTTGTTCTCGAACTTGTCGCGCTCATAGGCCTGGCGCGCAAACGCCTTGACCACCCGAATACCGCTCAGATTTTCCTGAAGCGTGGTCGCCAGCCGTGCATCCGCCTGCTGAAACAGATCATACGCTTTGGAGATGCGCCGGAAGAAGAAGTATCCCGTCAGCGCCACAATCGGGACCACAACGACTGAAAACAACGCCAGCGTGACGTTCAGCGAGAGCAGCGCAGCAAAGTTCACGCCGAACAGCAGCAGGATGCGCCCCATCCCGATCGCCTGCTCAGTGTAAAAGCGCTGAATCGCCGCCACATCTGAAGTGGCGCGCTGGATCAGATCGCCCGTCTGGTTCTTGTCGTGATAGAGAAAATGCAGGCGCTGAATGTGATCGAACAGGTAATTGCGCAGGCGTCGCGTCACCCCTTCCGCCGTGAGTGAGGCAAAGCGTCCGCTCAGGAAAGTGAACGTGCCTTCGACCAGCGCCAGCCCAACAAAGCTAAGCGCGATCAACAGCACCGCCTGCCCCGGCTGATCCTGCAGGAGTACTTCGTCCACCAGATATGCCAGGAGGAGGAACGTTGCCGTCTTCGCCATTGCGCCCAGCCCCAGCGTCACAGTTGCGCCGAGATAGGTCAGGCGGAAGCCGCGAGTCAGCCGCCACAGCCCGATCAGTGGATTGGGCGACGACGCAGTTCGCGGGTCAATATGGGTATCTGGAATAACTGCCGACAACGTATGCCTCCGGAGGGTAAAGACAGCACGCGCCACAGCGTCATATAACCGCATCTGTGGCGCAAACGCCATTATACAACCGAAACCTGCTGAAATAGCAAGAGACTTTTTGTGACCATTACAACTGTCTAACAATTACAACAGTTCACAGTGGGTCACATTGGCTCATTCAGCTTTCTAAATTATTCAAATATCTATGCGGCCAGCAGGCCGAAGTGTGACGTTCCCCCAGGACAACAATATAATTTCTGAATCTCGCATTCGGATCTACAACAGGATGGAGAGCATATCATCCATATCGGCACAGATGCCCGACACGGGAGTTTCCTTACGGCGCACGCCGCTCACTGAAGGATGCGCGCAGCAACTTCCTTGAGTTCCAGCCGTTTACCACGCTCGGTCGCCCGCTCGATCGCCTCCGCCGGAAGCTCGCGGCGCAAGGTGTTAAGCAGGCGTTCTGCCACATAATGCGTCTGCCCATCGATTGCCGGGTGATTCACCGCCAGCGTCACATATTCCAGCGCCACTTCCCTGCGTCCGGTGCGCGCCAGCAGCCCTGCCATGGCCACCAGCGAAGCGACAGCCTGTGTCTGTGCCCTGGCTTCGACCGCGATTCGCAGTGCCTGGATCAGATCGCGCGCGCCATCCTGGAATCGTCCCTCCGCCGAAGCCACATTGCCGATGCGCGTCAGCGCAGCGCTCACACCCCAGCGATAATCTGCCTGCTGATAAAGATCGTGACTTTCGCGGTACAGACGGCTTGCCTGCTCCACCTGCCCCAGTTCCATGTAGGCATCCCCAAGCTGCTGGCGAACAGAGGCGCGTTTACGAGGGGGGACATCGATCGTCTCCTGAAGATGGAGCACCCGCTCCAGAAACGCCTGCGCCGCCTGATAAGCGCCATTACGCAGCGCCTGTTCGCCTGCAAGCGCCGCATAGTGTTCTTCCTTGACGGGATCGCCCACAAGCCCCCAGCGATACATCAGCGTTTCGGCGTTCTGTTTGATCGAATACTGAGTCACTGCCTCATGCGCCTCAGCGACCCGGCGATACAGCTCACGGGCTGAGTCTTCAGGAATAGCCGCAATGACGCCCTCACGCAGCTTGTTATGGCTGAAGCGCCACACGCCATCGCTGAATTCCAGCACAGCGGCATCCGCACAGTCCGTCAGCCAGCCCTCAAGCTGACCGCGCTTCCCCGTGCGTTCCAGCACTTCGCCGATCACATCCATATCAAGCTGCCGCCCGACCACCGCCGCCAGCCGCAGGAATCCGCGCGCCTGTTCAGGAACACGGTTGAGGCGGCGCTGAATGATCCCCTGCATACCCCCCGTCAGCACAGACATCGGGAGCTGCCGCGTACCGACCGCCGCCAGATGCCCAGACTCTTCTGCCAGCGCGCGCACGAGTTCGACGAGGAAAAAAGTGTTCCCTTCCGTTTCCTGCTGAAGCAGGGCGAGCAGATCCTGATTGCGCCCCGGCGCGCCGAGCATGGCTTCTGCAAGCTGTGCCGTCTGATCGCTGGTGAGACGTTCCAGCCGCATCACCTTCATCCCCGGCAGCAGCATGGGCAGATCGGGACTTTCATCATCACGGTATGACCCGATGATCAGCAGCGGAAAATCGCGCGCGATCTGCACCAGCCGCGCCAGCGCCGTCAGGCTTTCCGCATCCGCCCAGTGCAGATCTTCGAGGATCAGCACCAGCGGTTGCAAATCGCTGCCAGCCGGCTTCATGGCGCTGCCGAACAACTGCTCCAGCACCCGCAGCAGCCGTGTCTGCGCCGCCTGCGGTGTCACTTCAGAGGGATCCGCCACCTCACGCCCAAGCAGCTTGGCGATATCGGGAACCAGCGTCTTGAGCACACTCGCCTGCCGGTCGTCCACGTCCGAAAGCAGCGCCAGCCAGCGCAGCGCCCCGCGCCACAGATAATACGGCGGGCTGCTCTCGCTGACAGCCTGCCCGCGCAGGACCAGCGCCCCCTGCACCAGTGCGCGTGTGCGCATTTCATCGAGCAGGCGCGATTTCCCTACGCCGCTCTCGCCCGCCACCAGCCAGGCGCTGCCTTCTCCATCAAGTGCCCGGCTCAGCACTTCGGACAGCAGATACAACTCACGTTCACGCCCGACGAATGTCGCCGCCTGCAAAAAGCTTTCCCGCGTGGCAGCAGTCTCGACCGCCAGCACCTGCCCGGTAGCCCGGCGCAAAAGCTGGATCACTTCAAAGGCGTCATCAAGGCGCTCAGCCGGGTCTTTGGCAAGCAGACGACCGATCACCTCGCGAACCGCGTCGCTGACATCCATCCGCGTCAGGTCTGCCGTATTGTTGCGCACCTCATGAAAGAGCTTTTTCAGGCTGCTGGTATCAAACGGATGCTGACCGGCAAACAGGCGATATGCCATCACGCCGACGGCATACAGATCGCTTCGGCGCGTCGCAGGCTGCCCGACCCAGAGTTCAGGAGCCATGTAGCTTGGCGTGCCGGCAACCTCACCTGCCTTCGCCTGTTCCGTCTGCACGGACAGCCCGAAGTCCAGCACCTTGACCTGTCCATCGACTACCAGGACATTCTTCGGCTTGAGGTCGCGATGCAGCACATTGCGCCGGTGCAGATACATCAGCGCCTGCAGGATCTGAAGCAGAAGCTTCATCTGCTCCTCACGCGGGCGCGTTTCCGCATAGTCGAGGAAGCTGCTGGCATTTTCGAGCAGTTCCATCGTGATGTAGGGCTGGCGGCTGGCAGTTTCAGAGGACTGGTGAAAACCGTAGTCCAGCACGCTGATGATGTTCGGATGACGCAAAGAGGAGAGGATGCGGAATTCCTGTGCCAGGGTGACCGATGCGCTCATATTGCTCTGCCGCGAACCGTAATCGAGTTCCTCTGCGGCGAGCTTGACCTGTTTGAGCGCCACCATCTGACCGGACAGCCGGTCATAGGTCCGGTAAACCGTCCCCATATTGCCGGATCCAAGCTGATCATACAGCAGATAACGTCTGCCAAGTGGCTTGGTTGGGGCAGGTTCCGTCGACATCTCAGCGTATGCCTCACGTGCGACCAGGGACAGCCACGACTATAACGCACCTCTTATCATGAAGCTACAACGCGCCAGCCTCATCTATGGCATGGCGCGCTGCATCACAGGCTGGAGGGTAATACCGGTTTCAGACCGCCGGTTCTGACGTGACTATCCTGCGCGGGTTCACCATAAAAAGTATCAGCACGGCTGCCGAGAGCAAGCCCGCGATCGCGGCTGCGCCAAAGGTCGCCTCAAATCCCAGTACATCGGCCAGCCAGCCGCTGAACAGCGGGGCGAGCAAAGTCACCGGGGCGATCAGCGTGTTGGTCAGCCCGATATAGTACGGGCGCTCTGCCTGCGTGCCGAAATCTGCGACGATCGCATTCGTCATCGTCCACATTGCGCCGCCAGTCACGCCAGCCAGGAGGAATGCCGGATACATCCAGGTGAGGTTCGGCGCGAACCATGCGGCCGCCGCGCTGGCCGCTGCCACGAACGCCGCCACAATGAACATGCTGCGATAGCTGAAACGATCGCCCAGCCAGCCGATGATCGGGCTGGCGATCGTCTGCCCCAGCAGCAGCACACCGGTCAGCACACCAGCAGTGCCCGGATCCATTTCAAAGCGGCGTACCGCGAAAATGGTAAAGAAGGAGACGGCGACCGATGAATACTGAACCAGCCCACGCGAGAGCAGGAACCAGCGGAAATTCCCGTCGCGCCGCAGGATCGCCAGAAGCTGGCGAACTGTCGACTCCTGAGCCTGCGGCTGGTCAGCCGACTCTGCCGGGCGCGGAACAGCAGATGACTCGCTTTCACGGGTAGAGGCAAGGAAGCTGCCGGAGATGACCATTGCGATGCCAGCGACAAAGAAGCAGAGCGCAAAGTCGTTCGGTGTCTGCACCGAGCCGAGGATCGCGCCCGCGAGGACCGCGCCGCCGCTGCTCATCAGGTTGGCAAGACCGCTTTGCGTGCCATAGAAGATCCCGCGTCGATCCGGGGGAATCAGCTTGGCGATCATGCTCTGCCAGGCGGTCGCCGTGAAGCCGCCGCCGAATGACTGCCATGTGATCAGGATGAACGCCAGCACCAGCGCAAAATCACGGTTGAGCGACGGCAGCGCCAGCGCCAGCAGCGCCAGCGGGAAGAACGGCCAGCGCTCATGAAGCGTCATCAGCAGCACCATACGTTTGTAGCGCCGCAGACCAGCCACCTTGCGCGCTGTCAGAAGCTGTGGAAGCTGCCAGCCGATACTATGCAGGGAAGCCACCAGACCGATCAGCACCGTCGAATCCGTAAGCTGTGAGATGAACAGCGGAATGACGGTTATAAATGATGCCACGCCGAGGGCGAAACCGAAGAAGCCGCCGTCAAATACGTTAACGATGAAATTATGGCGCACATGAACATCACGTTCCTGCCGCGCCGAAAAAGTCAGATTTGCCTGCATATTGGTTGTCGTCGCCTGTGTATACCGAATAGAATTATATGTTACGGCAGGACCATTCGTGAATAAAGGGGACTTAGATGGACTTAGCAATCACTAACGTGACGCTTGTCAACGTGAGTGAACCCACCCGCGCCGCAGTCGCGCCGGGTATGGACATTCTGGTGCGCGGCAGCAGGATCATCGCCGTTCAGCCCACGGGCAACATTGACCCATCTCACGCGAAAACGCACATCGATGGCAGCGGCAAAATCGCGTTTCCCGGTCTGATCAACTGCCACGCGCATACGCCGATGGTTCTGTTTCGCGGGCTGGCGGAAGATGTGCCGATCGACTCGTGGTTCAACGATTATATCTGGCAGCTTGAAGGCAACCTGATCGAGGATGATGTCTATTGGGGGATGACACTCGGTCTTGCCGAGATGATCACGGCGGGCGTCACAACCGTGGCCGATCATTACTTCCACATGCATCAGGCGGCGCGGGCAGTCGAGCAGGCGGGAACGCGCGCGCTGCTGGGCTGGGCCGTCTTCTCAAGCGCAGGCGAAGCGATGATCGAGCGTACCGGCGACTGGGCAGCCGAATGGAACGGCGCAGCCGACGGACGCATCCGTACGATTTTTGCGCCGCATGCTCCCTACACCTGCACCGATGATTATCTGCGTGCCTGCGCGCACAAGGCACGGCAGCTCGGCATCGGCATTCACATCCATGCTGCCGAGACGATGGGGCAGACGATCGCCAGCGTTGAAAAACGTGGGCAGACGCCGATCGAGGTCCTTGAGCAGACCGGCATCCTTGATCTGCCCACCATCATCGCGCATGGCTGTGGGCTGACGGAGAAGGATATCGCCCTGCTTTCGCGTTACACAGCCGGTGTGGCGCATGCGCCGAAAACCTATCTCAAGCTGGCGATGGATCTCACCCCCATACTCGCCCTGCACGACGCGGGCATTCCGGTCGGGCTGGCATCAGACGGCGCATGCAGCAACAATACACTCAATCTGTGGGAGTCGCTGCGGCTGATGGCGATGCTGGTCAAGGATCGGGCACAGACGCCCACCGTGATGACGATCCCGGAAGCGCTGTACGTGGCGACGCGCGGCAGCGCCCGCGTCATCGGCATGGAGCGTGATCTCGGCGCGCTGGAAGCGGGTTACCTGGCAGATATCGTGCTGCTCGATCTGAGCGGGCTGCATCATCAGCCGCTCTACAGTGTGACGACCAGCCTGGTCTACAATACCGAGATCAACGATGTCGAAACCGTCATCGTGAACGGTCAGGTCATCTATCGTGATCGCGAACTGCTCACCATCGATAAATCCGCCGTGCTCAATGAGGTACGAGGGCGGATGAGCCGTCTCTCACGGCGAACGCCCAGCGACCGTATCCAGACCTACAATCCCTGAGCAAGGCGTTAGCGCATACACAGGGACGGCATGTTCCGGCGTATCAACCGAGGATATTGGGGATGAAAAGCAGCAGGATGTTGATGACGATCTGGCACAGCCAGGCAGCCGCCAGCCCATTGCGCTGCCGCACGTAGGCGTACATGAAGTTGATCAGGATGAGCGCCGTGCCGATGATGATGGCGATCAGCGGGAAACGCACGACCTCGATCATCGGCAGAAACAACACCAGCGACCAGATGCTGCTGATCAAGCCGACCAGCCAGAATTTGCGCCCCGTCTGGAGCAGACCGCGGAAGAACAAAGTCTCGCTGATCGGCATGACGAAAACGAGCAGCGCGAAGATCGTGCCGGGCGGAAGCTGGATAATCGCCCCTTGATACCCGGTTCTGAACATCAGGCGGGCCGTCGCTTCAAGCGTGCTGCCGCCGATGAAAAGCAGCGGAACAGCGACGATGACACCGAAGACGATCCCCCAGATCAGGTCTTCAACCGTCTCGCGTTCGATGCGTGTGGTCGTGCCCAGCAGCCAGGTGAAGACGCCAAAGAACGCCAGGATCGACCAGACCGCCACATAGCGAACATCAGCGCTCTGCGGTGTCAGCGGGGCCAGCCCAACGCTCAGCGCCAGCGCGATCAGGAAAGGAAATGTCGGATCGGTGCTGGTGCGCTCACCGGGCGAGACGCGCGTGAAGCGAAAGAAAGCAAATGACTCTCCCGGAGCATCATCGTCGCTGTAATCCTCATCCAGCGCTTCGAGGGCAATATCCTCTTCGAGCGCAGGTTCCGCGTCGATTTCTTCAGGCGCAGGGGGTTCTCTCCCCGGCGCGGGAATACGCCGCCAGCGCGGCTGATCGTCCTGCGGGCGCTCTGTGGGATCCATCCGTTTAATCACCCACCTGCGGCAGCGCCGCGCCGACGCCGAGCGCCTCACGCACGGCATCGAGCACAATCTGAACATGCTCTCGCCGGAACCAGTAATGCGTGACCAGGCGGAAATTGCGCTCGTCGATGCTGTAAGGACGAATGATAATGTTGTGCCGTTCCTGCAAGCGCGCTGCCAGCGCTTCAACGCTCATCGGCGCATCTTCAGTCAGCGCAAAATAGATCATGTTGGTGCGCACCTGGGCGAGATCGACACTGACATACGGGATCGATGCCAGTCCCTCGGCCAGCAGTCGGGCATTCTCATGGTCTTCGTGCAGGCGCTGGCTCATCTCGGTGAGAGCAATGATGCCCGCCGCGGCGAGAATCCCCGCCTGACGCATGCCGCCGCCGAGGCTCTTGCGCACGCGGCGGGCGCGGTCGATGAAATCTCGCGAGCCGACAACTACAGAACCAACCGGCGCGCACAGCCCTTTCGACAGGCAGATCGAGACGCTGTCCGCTTCCTCACAAAGATCGCGTACCGAGATGTTGAGCGCTGTGGCTGCGTTGAAGATACGCGCGCCGTCCATATGGATTTTCAGGCTGCTGGCACGGGCGATCGCGGCAACCTGCGCGATATAGCCGCTGGTGACAGGTGCGCCGCACGCGCCCCCGTGTGAATTTTCCAGGCAGATCAGCCGGGTAGTGGGAAAATGGAGATTCTTTCCCCGGATGGCATGACGAATCTGATCGAGATCCATCGTGCCATCGGGCAAAACAGGCAGCGTGTTCGGCTGAACACCGCCGTATGCGGCCGCGCTGCCAACCTCATACTTGAAGATATGCGACTCTTTGCCGAGGATCATTTCCTCGCCACGTCCGCAGTGCGTGAGCACGCTTACCAGGTTGCCCATTGTGCCGCTGACCACGAACAATCCGGCTTCCTTGACGAACATCTCCGCCGCAAGTCGCTCCAGCTCATTAACTGTTGGGTCTTCCCCATACACATCATCACCGAGCGGCGCATTCAACATCGCCTCGCGCATGGCTGGCGTCGGGTGGGTGACGGTATCGCTGCGAAGATCAATCACATTCATGCCGGAAGTCCTCATAAGTCGATGAGCCGATTCAAATCGTAATCGGTCTACCAGCGCCGCGCAAGATATAATGACCCTATGAGCACAGTCACGCTGCGCCATCTTGAAAAACGCTTCATCCAGACCACCGCCGAGGGACAGACCACCGTCACCGCGATTGACGATCTGTCTCTGAATGTCCCCAACGGGCAGGTGCTGGCGCTGCTCGGTGAGTCCGGCTGCGGCAAATCAACGCTGCTGCGGCTGGTCGCCGGGCTGATTCCGCCTGACAGCGGCGAAATCCTGTTCGACCATGAGCCGCTGGAATCGATCCCGTTCATCGAGCGCGGTATCGGCATGGTCTTTCAGGACGGCGCGCTGATGCCGCACTGGGAGTCGCGGCGGACGGTGGGTTTTCACCTGTGGCTGCGCAAACGACAGAGGGAAGTGCCCGCCCGGCTGGCGCGCATCGTGCAGATCACGGGCTTTGATCTGGATACGCTGATGGAGCGGCGTCCTCGGCAGCTTTCTGGTGGCGAACGTCAGCGCGTGGCGGTGGCGCGGGCGCTCATGCGCGATCCCCGCGTCTTTCTGTTCGACGAGCCGTTCTCAAACATCGATGCCAAACTGCGCGTTCATGCGCGGGTGGAGCTGCGCCGTCTGCTCAACGAATTTCCTGTCACTTCGATCTATGTGACGCACGATCAGCATGAAGCTGCCTCGTTGGGAGACAAGATCGGCGTGATGCGGGCGGGCAAGATCGAGCAGATCGACACCTATATCCATCTGTACCATGATCCGGTCAATCTGTTTGTGGCACAGTTCATCGGCACGCCGTCGATCAATATTTTCCGTGGGAAGGTCATCAGCCATCGCTGGCAGGGCGTGAATTTCGGCGGCTTTCCTGTGCGCGGCGATCTGCCTGACGGAAAGGAAATCCTCGTCGGTATTCGTCAGGAAAATATCCGGCTTGCCGACGACGGCATCCCGGCGCAGGTCAGTGAGGTGACGCCTTACTTTGCGGAGCGCTTTCAGTCGGTGGAGGTTGAGGCAAAGGGCGAATCATGGACAGTTCGCCTGCCGCCTGAGGTCAGTGTTCAGCGTGGAGAGATACTGCGCTGTGCGCTCGATCCCAACGGGCTGCTGTTTTTCGATCCCGTCACCGGGCGCAGGATCGGCTGAAAGTGTCAACGGTGTGACAGCGCGTGAAAATCATCGCGCAGCCGGGGATACAATGCCTGAAACTGAGGGTAAAGCGCATCGTAGATCGCCTGCGAGTCCGGTTGCGGGTCTGTCACATCGCCATAGCGCACAGCGCGTTCACAGGCTTCATCCATGCTGGTGAACATCCCTGCGCCCACCCCTGCCAGCAGCGCAGCGCCGAGCGCGGCATGTTCACGCATGCCGGTTCGCCGAAGCGGCAGCCCCAGCACGTCCGCCATGATCTGCCGCCAGACGGGGCTTTCCATCGCGCCGCCAGCAGCGATCACGGTGTCTGTCTCCCCACCGAGTTCGCGCGTGATCTCCAGCGCCTGCCGCAGGCTGAACGCCACGCCTTCCATGACTGCGCGTGCAAGGTGACCCCGTTCATGAAATGCCGTCAGTCCGATAAATGCGCCCCGCGCGGCAGCATCCATATAGGGCGTGCGCTCGCCGGAGAGATAGGGCAGAAAGAGCAGCCCGTCGCTGCCGGGGGATACCGCAGAAGCCTCGGCGCTGAAGGTCGCATAGGCATCGCTGGAACCATTCAGCCCGGTGACACCGCGCAGCCAGCGCAGCGACAGCCCGGCAGATAACGTCGCGCCGAGGATATACCATGTGCCCGGCACAGCATGATTGAAAACATGCAGGCGCGGATCGGTCGCCAGCATGGTCGTGCCGTTCATGCGCGGGATCACCGGTGTGAACACCTGCCCGCCGCTGCCCACCGTCACCGAGGTCGTGCCGGGATCGATGATTCCATTCGCGATCGCTTGTGCCGGTTGGTCAGCACAGCCAGCGATCACCGGAATCCCTGCCCGCAGCCCCAATGCCTGCGCCGCCGAATCTGTCAGCGTCCCGGTCACCGCCGTCGATTCGTGGACAACCGGCAGCAGATGACGGGGCAGATTCGCCCCACGGACAATTTCCGCAGACCACATCTTGAGAGAGACATCGAACATCCCCGTCGCCGCGGCGTCGCTCACGTCGGTGCTGATCTCGCCCGTCATCTGAAAGCGGACATAATCCTTGGGCAGGACAGTATGACGCGCCCTGCGGATCAGCGCCGGTTCATGCTCACTCAGCCAGAGCAGCGTGGCACAGGCGAAGCCGGCGGCGGGCATCGTCCCTGCGATATGCGTGTAGGTGTGTTCGCCAATCAGCTCGATCAGACGCTCTACCTGGGCGGCGCTGCGCTGATCCGCCCAGATGATCGATGGCGCTGCCGGCTTGCCCTTCTTATCAAGCAGCGTCACCCCGTGCATCTGCCCGCTCAGGCTGATGGCGGCGATATCATCGCGCCCGCTGTCTTGGATCACACGGCGAGTGACGATCTGTGCCGCACGCCACCAGTCATCGGGATTCTGTTCAGCGCGATCGGGCGCGGGTTTATGCACGGGATATTCATGTCCCGCCACTGCAATGATCTCTGCGCTTTCAGGGTCAAAAAGCACAGCCTTTGCGCTGGACGTGCCAATATCAATGCCAAGCAGGCTGGTCATGCAATGCGCTCACTGACTTCAAGGGGTACGCTTTGCAAGAATTTAAAGAACGCCGCTCGTTCTGTCAAAATCCTTAACGTACTGCTGGAAGACACATTCCATGTTAAATCGTCCGTCTTAAAGATAGCTCATCCCAGCGGAGGAACACTCCGCTTGTTGAGCCAGCTATCAAAAAACGCGCCGAGCTCCCGACCGCTGACTTCCTCCGCTACCGCGATAAAGTCTGCGGTGCGGGCAGTTCCCCCGCTAAAACGCGCATGATAGGTTCTGAGAATGTGAAAGAACGTCTCGTCGCCCACCTCCAGCCGCAGCGCATGCAGGACGAGACCACCGCGCAGATACATGACATGATGAAAGAGAAAACCAGGGTCAGGTTCGCTCAGGATCGGCCACGATTCCAGGTTGCGTTCGACCTGCGCTTCGGTGAGTCCGGCTTCGGTGTAATACACGCCGCTGATGAAGTCGTACTGATCGCGGATGAAATCCTCGAAATACGCCGGACCCATTTCGTGTTCCATCCACAGCCAGCTCGCGTAAGTTGCAAAGCCTTCGTTAAGCCAGATATCCGACCAATCGCCCAGCGAAACACTGTTGCCGAACCACTGATGCGCCAGTTCGTGAGCGATTACGGACTCCTGGCTAAATGAATCGTAGGAATCGACCAGTGTCCGCGAGAAGAACGAGAGCGTCTGCGTTTCCAGGGCAAACGTCAGGTCTGCGTTCACCACGACCGCCCCGTACACATCAAATGGATAGGGTCCGAAGCGTTCGCTGAAGAAAGCGATCATCTCCGGCTGGCGAGAGAAAACTTCCGCAGCGGCATCCGCCAGTCCCACAGGAAAGTAATTGCGGATCAGCAGGCCATCCTCAAGAACCTGAGTCTGTTCGACGAACTGATCGATATTCAGCGTCGCCAGATAACTTGCCATCGGCTGGTTGACTTCAAAGATGAATGTGGTGCG
>SZPD01000068.1 GCA_030263515.1 Anaerolineae bacterium CFX9
AGGTCCGGCCGTCCAGTTCCCGGCGACCGACACGCTTCGCCCCGGCACAGGCTTTGAGGTGCTCGGCTTCAGCGAGGATGGACGCTGGCTCAATATCCGCTATGAACGCGGTTCGGATACACGGGAGGGCTGGATCTCCGTCGCTCTCGTTCGCATCCAGCCAACGCCGACGCTCATCCCGACGCTGACGCCGACCACGGATCAGACTCTGCTGGCGCAGCAGTCTCCGCTGCCGACTTCACTGCTCGGTGGGCAGCCCATCACGCCGACGCCTCCGAGCGCGATCAGCCTGCTGACGATCACGGTCAATCCGAATGCCGGGCAGGCGGGCGCTCTGGCGACGCAGATCCTGTCTCAGCCAACCGGTGTTCAACTGCCGAATATGGCGGCGATCGAACAGACGGCGACAGCGCTGGCGAACCTGGGTCTGCCGGTGCTGGCGACCAGCGATCGTCCGCTGGGCGGCCCGACGGGCGGTCCCATCGCCGCCAACACACCGACTCCGCCGCCGAGTGGGCCTGCCGTCACACAGAACAACGTCGATGTGCTGGCGTACTGTGATGATCGCAGTTTTGGCATGCCCGCGCCGACCAATCTCGCGCCGGGGTCAACCATCGACATCTACTGGAGCTGGTATGCGCGCACCGCTGATCAGCTTCGCGATCATCTGGATGCTGCGGTCTACGACATCCGCCTGAACGGTGTCCCGATCACGAACTGGCGCAGCTATGCGCAGCCCTTCCGCACGGGGCCCGACGGCAATATCTACGTGGATTTCTTCGCGCCGTCGCAGCCGCTCGAACGCGGCGAGCACCGCATCACCTACACGCTGACGTGGACGCGCGCCATCAGTGATGGTTATGCTGATTTCGGCCCTGGCACAGGCAATGTCAGGGAAACCGGGAGCTGCACGTTTACCGTCCGCTAGCAGAACATGGCATGTGCAGCACTCATTCAGCATCTGTCTGTCTGGCTGTGCGCGTTTGCCTTTCGGCATGAAAATGCACGACTGCTATCACCAGCGCGGTCAGGATGATGCCTCCGGTGAATGTCCACGCGCCCGGCTGCGACCAGTCAAAATCGTCCGACGCGCGCAGGATTGCGCCGATGATCAGCACCAGCGCGAGCATCTGTGCCTGAAGGATCATCGGAAAACATGACCAGCGATGTTCACGGGCTATGTTCAGACTGACGATGCCCGGCAGAATGAACATCGCAGCCATCACCCGCGCGGTCAGAGGGGTGAGCGTCCATGGCCAGGTCGGGATCATCGTCTCCGGTGTGATCAGAAGCAGCAGACTCGCAATGGTCAGTACCCCGCCATTGACCGCAAACAGCAGCCGCACCGGTTTAGACAGCGAATAATCCCCTGGTTCCGGCTCAATGGGGTCAGTTCGGCGGTTAAGCAGCCAGAGGATAGCCAGCACGAAAGGCAGGGTCAGGTAGAGGAAAGCCCACAGGATGAATGAGATATGCCCCTGTGTAAAGCGATCCCAGTGCAGCAGGGTGGCGATTCCCAGAATACCTGCGAAAGATGCTACGGGCAAAATGCCATGCTGAATCGTGTGCCACTGGCGTGCCTTTGCAGCCCGCACAAAAAACCATGCCCCACCCAGATAGGTTCCGCCCAGCATCATGGCGCTCATTTCGGGCCGGATTGGCCATGCGAATAATTTGTCGCTGTCGTGTGGAAAGAGGTAAAGCATGATAAACGCAGCGATCAGCACAGGGACGATGAGTATGGCGATGATCCTGGTTTCACGGAAAATGCGGTTATCGCGGAGGACGGTTTTGGTGTGGAGCAGGCTGCGATCTGAAGTCATGTTGTCGCCCCCTCAGTGTTTTTAATAAAATGTAATTCTTGTGCTATTTTATCATTTTTTTCGCGGACGGTTGAGATGTCAGAAATGAAGTGATTTTTCTTCCCTGTTGCGAAGAAAGCTCTGAATGGGTTGAATCTTCATCGGATTATCCTTATCGAACTGTGTCTGTTTTCAGGAAAGAGGTCAGGGATGCAGCATCGCTTTATGGGGAAAACCGGCGTCAAGGTCAGCGAGATCTGCCTGGGCGCGATGACATTCGGACGTGAGGCAGATGAAGCCGCCAGCTTTGCCATGATGGATGCCTTCGCCGCGGCGGGCGGCAACTTCATCGACACGGCGGATGTCTACTCGCGCGGCCTCAGTGAGACGATCGTGGGCAAATGGCTCAAGACGCAGAACCGGGATCATTTCGTCATCGCGACCAAAGTGCGCTTTGGGATGGGGAATGATGTCAATCAGGTGGGTTCCAGCCGCCGCCACATCATCGCAGGTGTTGAGGACAGCCTGCGCCGTCTCGATACTGATTACATCGATCTGTACCAACTGCACTGCTGGGACCCGCGCACCGATATCGAACAGTCGATGGCGACGCTCAACGGGCTGGTGCAGCAGGGCAAGGTGCGCTATATCGGCATCAGCAACTTCAAGGCGTATCAGATTCAAAAGGCGCAGGATATCGCCCGCGCGCACGGCTGGGAGCCATTATCCACCTTGCAGCCGCTGTATAACCTGCTCGACCGCTCCCTGGAATGGGAGATCGTCGAGCTGTGCCAGATCGAGAATATCGGCATCATCCCATGGAGTCCGCTGCGCGGCGGCTGGCTGACCGGCAAATATCGCCGGGGGATGGAAACGCCGCCGGACGAAACGCGCGTCAGCATCGCATCGAAGCACGGCTGGTCCGAGAATTGGGAGACCTACAACACGGAGCGCACGTGGAGCGTGATCGATACGCTGCTGGAAGTGGCAGAGACCGTCGGCAAGACGCCCGCGCAGGTGGCGCTCAATTGGGTGAAGGATCGCCCCGGCGTGTTTTCGCCGATCGTGGGGGCGCGCATTGTTGAGCAGCTTGTGCAGAATCTCGGCGCAGCAGGCTGGGAACTGCCCGCCGATCAGCGGCAGAAGCTGGATGAGATCAGCGCGCTGCGCGGCCCGTATCCCTATGATTTTATCCAGGACAACGGCGAGCGCAGCTAGCGCTTCAGACCTGATCGTCCCCGGCTTTCATCGCGGATGTCTGTTCTTGCTGCCTGTGTCTGATGACAGGGGGAAGGGCATGCATCCGCGAGTTGTTTTTTTAAATCCTGAAATTCTCATCTCACACTGACTTGCCAGATTTCAAAAATCGTCATATCCTGTACTTTGTGCATCATTTCACAAATCGATGAGGGGAGAGACCTCACATGGCAGTCAGCACACCCTCTGCGAGTGTCAACACGCACTGGTTCTGGGGCGCAATGCAGGATTTCAACCGCGACTCGCTCAGATTCCTGTTGAATGTGCGCAAATTCGGTGACCTCGTCCAGACGCGGTTTGGACCGTTTCGTGTCTATTTTCTCAATCATCCTGAGCTGATCCACCAGATCCTCGTTGACGATCACCAGCACATGTACAAGTCCCGCGTGACCAAGCGCGTGCTGGAACCCGTCGTCGGCAACGGCTTGTTCACCAACGACGGCGAGTCGTGGAAGCGCCAGCGCCGCCTGGCACAACCGGCCTTTCACTCTCGGCGAATCGGGGCGTATGCCGACATCATGTCGAGCTATGCCGCGATGATGACTGAGGCATGGCAGGACGAAGCCCAGCTTGACATCGACCTGGAGATGACGGCGCTGACGATGCGCATCATCGCCAAGACGCTGTTCGACGCCGATGTCAGCGGAGAAGAGCGCGACGTAGGGGACGCGATCACCGCCGTACTTTCGACGGTCAACATGCGCTTCAACCGGCTGATTCCGAGACCGGACTGGCTGCCGACGGAGGAGAATCGGCGATTCCGCCGCGATGTACAGCATCTCGACCGGATCATCCAGCGGTTCATCGACGAACGACGCGCATCCGGTGTGGATAAGGGCGATCTGCTGTCAATGCTGCTGCTGGCGCTCGACGACGATGGCAGTGGTGGCATGACCGACAAGCAGGTGCGTGATGAGGCGATGACGCTCTTTGGCGCAGGGCACGAGACGACGGCCAACGCTCTGACGTGGACGCTCTATGCGCTGTCCCAAAATCCTGAGGTGGAGGCGCGTCTTCATGACGAAGTCGATTTAGTGCTGGGTGGGCGACGCCCCGCGCTCGACGATCTGCCAAAACTGCCCTATACCGAAATGGTCGTCAAAGAGGCGATGCGGCTCTATCCGCCAGCATGGGCTTTCTCCCGCGAGCCGATCCACGATGTGATGATTGACGGCGTACCTGTGCGCAGGGGCGAGACGATCATGATCAACATCTTCGGCATGCATCGCGATGCCCGTTTTTTCCCCGATCCGGAGCGCTTTGACCCGGAACGCTTCAGCCCGGAAAATGAAAAGTCGATCCCGAAGTATGCCTATCTGCCGTTTGGCGGCGGACCGCGTATATGTATCGGCAATGCCTTCGCGATGATGGAAGCGCGCCTGATCCTCGCGACGATTGCTCAGCGCTATACGCTGGAGGTTGTGCCCGGTCACAAGGTCGTGCCGGAGCGCGTGTTCACACTGCGTCCCAAGTACGGCATGAAGATGATCGCCCGCAGGCGCAACTCTGTGCAAGCGTAGCAGAAAAAGAAAAGAGGGCATCCAAACGGACGCCCTCTTTTATCGTTCTGACAGATGCGCTTTACGTCGTTTCGCCGAGGCGGCGCTCTGTGCCCGCCATCAGACGCTTGATGTTCTCGCGGAAGCGGAACACCAGCAGCGCCGCCAGCACCAGCGAGAAGATCAGATATTCGACCGGCACTGCACCGTTGACGAACAGCAGGATCATCCATACGGTCGCCAGCCCGAACATCAGCAGCACCGCCAGCGATACATAGCGCGTCACCGCGATGATCAGCCCGCCGATCACCAGCATGACGGCGATCACTTGCAGCGGAACGATCATCAGCAGCGCTCCGAAGGCGGTCGCCGCGCCCTTGCCGCCGCGGATGCGTCCTGTCAGCAGGGCGATCCACGCCGACCAGTTATGCCCGATGATGGCGAAAATCGCCGCCAGCACCGTCGCCTGCGCAGGCGCTTCCGGCATGATGCGCAGCGCGATCAGCACGGCGATGATCGCCTTGGCACTGTCGAGGAACCACACGCATAATCCCCACGCCAGCCCCATGATGCGGATGACGTTGGTAGCCCCCATATTGCCGGAGCCGATCTCGAAGATATTGACGCCGCGCAGCCGCGCGATCAGATAGCCGGTGGGGAAAGACCCGCACAGATAGCTGATCACCACGACGATAACAACCTTGAGCAGCAGGTCCATATTCATAATTTCAGCCTGTCTGAAAACAAAAAACGCGGCAGCCTGGCCAGCCGCATGGACTCCTTTATAATAAAGAACCCTTAATCTTCCATGAGGTGACGCAGTAAATTTGCCCTACGACTTTTGTACTGCTGCGCCGCACCATCTTCCACCGCTCATCGTGCGCATGTAGAATAGCCAGTATGCGAGTGACTCGACTGCTCTTCATCGTCGTCGTGCTGTGCGTCATCGGCGGTTTCGCCAGCGCACACACAGCCGCCGCCCAGGATGCGATTGGAACCCTGCTGGCGCGGATCAACAATCTGCGCGCGCAGGTCGGCGTCGGCGCTTATTCGCTGAATGCGGCGCTTTCCTCTGCGGCGCAGTCTCAGGCGCAGTGGATGGTGGAAACAGGCCAGATCAGCCATACCCGACCCGACGGTTCCGGCCCCCGCACGCGCGCGCTGAACGCCGGCTATCCCAGCAGCGATGTCAGCGAGAATATCTACGGCGGAACCAACGCCACGGTCGATTCGGCATGGTCATTCTGGGTGAATTCCCCCATTCACTATGCGGGTATGACCAATGGACGATACAACGAAGTCGGTATCGGCGTGGCGCGCGGAGCCTGGGGATCCACTTACGTGCTGGTGTTCGGCAACAGCGGTGGCGGCTCTGCGCCGGTGGTCAACCCGGCGGGCGGATTCGGCAGCAGCGGCGGATCGGGCAGCGGGGGCGGGCGTCCCAATTCAGGACCGCCTTCATACGTGCTGGGTCTCGATCCGCAGGGCAACATCATGCATCAGGTGCAGCCCGGCGACACGCTGGGCGATATCGCGCTGATCTATGGCTATACCTGGGATGATATCCCCCGTCTGATGGCGCTCAACAGTATTTCCGATGTGCGCGATCTCGATATCGGCACTGTTTTTCTCGTTCCGCCGCGCGGGGGAACCTTCACGCCGACGCCGGGCGGCCCCACCGCCACCCCAACGCCGACCGCGACCGGCATCCCCCCCACCATCACGCCCTACGTGTTCCATACCGCGACGCCTGTTCCTCAGCTCATCGCTGTGGTTCCCCCTGGCGCAACGGCGGCTGCTCTCCTGCCGACCAGCGCTCCGCCGACGCCCACCCTCGATCCGACCAAGATCGCAGCAGCGCTCGGCGAGCCGCCGCGCCATAATACAGAGCAGCAGGCGCTGACTCCTGCCAGTACCGCTTCTGGCGGAGGAACCAGCCCGTGGCTGATCATCGCGGTGGGTGTGCAGGCCGCGCTCGTGATCGGGGCAGGGCTGGAATATGCGAGGCGAACGATGCGCCGCGGCACGAAAGGCAGGCGCTGAGCGATGGTTTCCCTCCACAGACTGGCGCGCTATGCGCAGGTTTTCTTCATCGCGTTGGGGCACACCCTGCGCGGGACGAAACCCGCTTCGATGGTGGCGCAGGAACAGCGGGAGGCGAAGGCGGCTCCGCTGCTGGCATGGTGTCGGCAGACGGTGCTGCTGGCGGATGCGGTTGCCACGGCTGCCGATGCGCACGGGCTGGATCGGCCAGCGCGCCAGGCGCTGATCCTGCGGATTGAGGGCAGGAACGTCAGCCTGGAAACCGCCATCATGGCGGTGCGCTTTCACGCCGCGCAGGAATTCCCGGATATGCTTCGTGATGGCGATTCCTATGCTCGGCTGGCGATCCAGGCGACCACGCTCAACGATCAGCATCTGCTCAGGCGATTTGCCGACTCAGAAGTTTTGCATGAAGGCGTTAAGACCGCGCTGGGAACCCTCTCGGCGCATCTGGAGTCGCCGCCATTGTCGTAATTTTGTAAGAATTCATCAATTTTTCGTGAAATTTACAGGAAATAGCGAAATCTTTATACTTCGCCCGTTGTGTGCTTTTGCAATCGTGATAATATGATTTCAGGCTGTACAAGCTCATCGGACGAACTTACTTATCTCGGAGGAAGTAATCATGATCTATATGCCGCGTGAAGAAGGTCAGGGTCTTGTTGAGTACGCTCTGATCCTCGTTCTGGTCGCCGTCGTCGTCATCGTCATTCTGGCGCTGCTCGGCCCGGCTATCGGCAACATCTTCTCGAACATCGTCAACGCCCTCTAGTCTTCATCAGTTCAGCACTACATAAAAGGAAGACGCCCTGCGCACACAGGGCGTCTTCCTTTTTATTCTGTCGTCCACTATAATCCTCGGCTATTTTATTGTCCTGGTTTCACGCACGGCTGACGTGCGATAGCGAGGAGATAACCGATAGAGATGAAGATTGCGTTCGGGGGACGTATCGTCGTTTTGGGATCTGGCGCGGTTTCGCGCTGTTTGCAGCCGCTTCTCCTGAAACACCTGGACATGGATTTCTCGAACCTGACGGTGATTGACTTTGAAGACACGCGCGACGCCATCGCCCCCACCCTCGAAGCTGGCGGACGCTTTTTGCAGCATCGAATCACCCCGGAAAACCTGATCGAGACCCTCAATACCCACTTGCAGCCGGGCGATATCCTGATCGATCTCGCCTGGAACATTTCCACCTATGAAGTCGTCTCGTGGTGTCACGATAACAACGTGCGCTACATCAATACGTCGGTTGAGCTGTGGGATCCCTACCTCGACCTGGAGACGACGCCGCCGATCGACCGCACACTCTACGTCAGACACATGGCGCTGCGCAAGCTGGCGGCATCGTGGAGGAAGAAAGGCCCCACGATGATCGTCGAGCATGGAGCCAATCCGGGGCTGGTGAGCCACTGGACGAAGATCGCGCTGGAAGACATCACCCGCGCGCTGCTCAAGCGGGGCAAGATGCCGCGCGAGCGCCGGGACGGGCTGGAGCGCGCGCTGAGCGAGGGGCGATACAACCAGCTCGCCATGCTGACGGGCACGAAGGTCATCCACATTTCCGAGCGTGATACGCAGATCAGCGACAAGCCCAAGCGCGTCGATGAATTCGTGAATACGTGGTCGGTCGAAGGGCTGTATGAAGAGGGGATCGCGCCGGCCGAAATTGGCTGGGGAACGCATGAGCGCCGCCTGCCTGCTGGCGCGCAGAAGCCGGCGTATGGCCCCGGCAACCAGATTTGCCTGAGCCGCATGGGCATGAATACCTTCGTCCGCTCATGGGTTCCGATGGGCGAGATCATGGGCATGGTCATTCGCCACGGCGAGGCTTTTACGCTCAGCGATCATCTGACGGTCTGGGATGGCGACAAGCCGATTTACCGGCCCACGGTACACTACGCCTACATGCCGACCGATGCCTGCATCGCCTCGCTGCATGAACTCAAGATGAACAATTACGACATGCAGTCGCACATCCGAATCATGAACGATGAGATCATCGAAGGGCGCGATGAGCTGGGCGTGCTGCTGCTCGGTCATGATTTCAACGGCTGGTGGGTTGGCTCGCAGCTCGACATCCACGAAACCCGGACGCTGGTCTCCGGGCAGAATGCGACCACGCTTCAGGTCGCCGCTTCGGTGCTTGGCGCGCTCTTCTGGATGATCAACCATCCGGAAGAAGGGCTGAAAGTGCCGGATGATCTGCCGCATCAGGAAATTCTTGACGTGGCGAACCCGTATCTGGGGCCGTGCCCCTCGGTACAGACCGACTGGACACCGCTCAAAAATCGCTGGGATGTCGATGCGTTTTCACGCTTTGGCGACCCGCGTCCACTCGATGAGGATATCTGGCAGTTCGAGACGTTCCTCGTGAAGTAGCCTCGCCCGGCCAACAGGCGTGTGGGCAGACGTGGAGAAGCGCGTTCCCGCGCAGAAATTTGCGGGACGAACCCCATAGTTTCAGATATTCTCATTCAGCAGCGAAATTGCGCCGCCCGCCGTCGCCGACCATACGGCGATGGCGGCGATTTCGTGCAGGGTCTGTGTCAGCGGCAGCAGCAGCGAAAACAAAGTCCCGATCACCACGCCGAATACGCCTGCAAGCGTGCTGGTGCGCACGGCTGTTCCGCCCCGTCCCAGCCCCACCGCCGCGATGATCAGCAGCAGCCCCACGGCGACAAAGGCACGCAGCAGGCTGGCGGTATGCTCCAGCGGGGTCAGCCCACTGGTCGCCATCCACAGGCGGAGAACGTTCCCCAGCTCCATGCTCACCAGCACTTCTGTGATCACGCCAGCAAACCACAACACCACGCCTGCGCCGATTCCGAGCAGGAACGCCAGCCGCATCACCTCAACGAAAAACTGTAACAGCCGATCTTCGCGCATCCCCTTCGAGAGCGCATAAAGCATGACACCGCCGCACAAGCCGATGCTGGCGAGCACAAAGCTCATCGGGAAGATGGTGGGCGGCGAGGCGAGATCGTAGGCGCGCACCAGAAGCGTACTGCCCGTGCCGCTGACGATGACCGCCGCACCCAGCGCCGCGCCATAAATTGCCGTGCGCCGGATCGCCCGCAGCAGGGCGCGCCGACGCCGGCTTTCGCTCAGCCGATAACCGAAGAAGACGCCCCATCCGATGCCCGCCAGCCCGGCTGTTATCTGCGCGCTGGTATCTGCACCGCTGATCGCGCTCCACACGATCAACAGCAGCGCAGGCAGCAGCACCAGGCTGACCGCGGCGCTGAACATGACGAGATGGCGGGCGATCTCGCGGCGTTCTTCACGGATGAACCCCCATGAGATGATCGCCTTCAGGCTGGAGCGTCGTGCCGCAGCTTCCCGCCGCGATGGCGGAAAGAAACCCGGCGGCGTCGGTCGGGCGGTCGGCAGCCGGGGTGCAGCAGGGCGCGCAGGCGGCAGTTCCGGCGGGGCGGCGTCTGGCGTCAGCGTTCTGATGGGCTTCTCCGTGAGCGCGGATCGAACAGGGGGCGGCGCTGCTGTCCGCGAGATGATCGCTTCACGGCGCAGCTTGTCCAGCCGAAGCTGTTCGGACTCGCTGAACGGCATCCCGCAGATCAGGCACTCGCCATGCGCGCGGTCATTGAGCGACTCGCAGCCCATACACAGCCAGCGGTCGGCGCTCACCGTCCTACGTCTCTCCCCGCTTGCGCATCGGTCGGATGGTCGGCTCAGCAGGCGCTGGCGGAAGGCTGTCATCGTCCGGCGCGGAGGCCGGCGGAGAGACCGGCTCGGTTGGGGATGCCGGCATGGAACCCGTCTCGCGTTTCTTCATCGGTCTGATCGTGACAGCGGTCGATTCCGGAGTGACGGGCGGCGGAGCCAGCGCGGGCGGCTTCACCTCCATGCGCTCGACCCGGATCGCCATCAGCGCGTTGACCACATCGGTGATCATCGGGCGCTCGCTCGGCTGAAAGCGCAGCATCTGGCTCAATACAGCGTTCAGTTCAGGCGGCTCGATCGATGGCGAAATCATCAGCGTGTCGCCATTCAGCACCGCCTGATAGGGATACCGGTACTTCCCGGTATTGTAGGCGGGCATCTCGCCCGTCAGGTACTGGTGATAGATCAGACCGAGCGTGAAGATATCGCTCAGGGTGGTCAGATGGCGCGTGGTCGCCGTCCCCTTCATATACAGATACTGTTCTGGCGAGGCGTACACCGCATCGACGATCAGTTCCTCCGGGTTTTCCGGTGGTTCGCCCTCGAAATAGGCGTTGTCGAAATCGATCAGCTTGGTCGTGTAGATGTTGGCTTCGGTGCGCTTGATCAGGATGTTGGTCGGTTTGAGATCGCCGTGGACGATCCCCTTGTCATGCAGGATCTTCAGGCTGTTGGCGCTGGTCTTGAGGATCACCAGCTTCTGCCGGAAGTCGAGCGCAGCGATCTGCTCTGGCGTCAGGTTGCTGACATCCACCTTGCGCGTCACCTTGTAGTAGTGATTGCCGAAGCGGAAGATCTCGACCGGCACATTCAGGTTGCCTTCCTCGTGCGTGATCGCCTTGAGCGCGCTGATCACACGGCGGTGATGGGCTTCAAAGCGCTCGCATTCGGCGCGTTTCTTCTGTTTGACAGCCTCCGGCGCGGCGGCGCTGTCATCCAGGTAGACCGGGCGCAGGAAGCGCTTGATGAAATATTCGCGCCGGGTTTCGCCGACGCGCTTTTCGGCAAATGTCCACTCGCTCATCCCCGCGTTGGCGTTGGTGGCGTTGGCGAGAATGGTGTAGCCGTTGATCACAGCGCCTTTCTTCATCGGGGCAGTCCTCACGCTTACTCATCCACCGGCGTGACCGGCTCGGTTGTGTCGGCTTCCGGCGTGTAGAGCTGATCCTCGTAATGTTCCTTATACTGCTTCCACAGCGACAGGCGCAGCGTTTTGCGCTCGGCATTGAGCGTTTTCAGGCGCTTGTCGGCATCCTCAATCTCGCGCTGGTATTTGTCCAGCGGCTGGAAGTAGCTGCCCTCAGTGATCAGAAAGCGCGGACGGAAGCGCTTTTGCAGGTCGGCGAAACTGCTGGACCCCAGCGCGACGATCGCCATCGAAGCGTCATCCTGCGCGATCTGCCCGAAGAAATTTCGCAGCCGTTCCTGCCAGTCTGAAGCGCTGTCTGCCGCCATCAGATGCTGGAGGATGAAGTATTCGAACAGGTAGGGCGCTTCAAGGTAGCCGAAGCAGCCATCCGTTGCCGCGATCAGCATCATCGGCGGGCGACGCTCGATCGTGTGGGCGCGCAGCTCGAAATTGCCATCGGCAGAAAGATAGTTCGACATGGGGCCGTCATCGTAGATGTTCTCGAAGGCGTCCTGAGATTTGCGCAGATCATCCCGTGTGAGCTGCATCAGCCCGCGGTCGGGCGTGAGCAGGTAACAGCGCGAATCGCCCGCCCAGATGCTGACGATCTGATAATCCCCCGTGCCGCTGGCTGCGTCCTGCTCAACGGGCGGCAGCGCCGGAATCGGTTCGCCCGAATCCGGTACGATCAGCGGGTCCGGCGTCGCTTCACTGGCGACGGCGATCGGGCTGGTCGGCGTCAGTTCAGCCTCCGACTCAGGCAGGGTAGACGGCACTTCTGCCTGTGCCGGGATTTCGCGGAAATAAATGGCCGCCATCGTCGTTGGCAGCGGGCGGGACATGTTGCTGCGGATGATCGCTCCCCCGCCGAGAGGGGATGAGGGACGCAGTTTTTCCAGCCGCGCCTTGAGGTTGTGTCCCAGCGTCAGCCTGAGGTCGCTGACCAGCGCTGGCACATCCAGACCGCCTCGCCCCCAGTGCGCACGCCGCGCGGTGAAGTGCCAGCGCAGCACCTCGGCAGCGTGACGGGAAGCGAAATAGGCCCCGCTGCGAATCTTGCCCTGATCACTGTATTCTGTGCTGCCCGCGCCGCCCAATCCGTCGAAGACGGCGATCAGGCTGAGCGGGTCATCCGAGTGGACGATGACGACGGGTTGAGCATCCTCACCGTCACCGGGGATTTTCTCGGTCATGAAATGGACGACGATCGGTTTTCCCATTTCGGGCAGATCGCCGGGTGGAGCAGGTTTTCGGGTCATGGCATCCTCATCGGCGGCGTTTTTTGGGCTGGTGCTGGCTGGCGGATCAGGCATGAGCTCATCTTCTGGCACGGGCATAGGGGGCGGGCGATCGGCGCGGCGGCTGAACCACAGCGGCAGAGCGGCGATCGATGCCGCTGCCATCAGCGCGCCGGCGATGAGGCTGGCAGTGATCCCGTTTTCCGGCGGATTGGGCAGAACGCTGAGCGCCGCCGCGCCGCCAAGCGCCAGCGCAGACACTCCACTGCTTAGCGCAAGCAGGATGGCGATCAGGCTGCGCGCCAGCATCAGCCCACACAGTGCCGCGATCACGCTCAGAGCGGGCAGGATCAGGCGCACTGCTTCGAGCGGGCTTTCGGGCGCTGCCCAGCGGAGGATCAGGCTGGTGGCTGCCAGCAGCGCCGCCGCCGCCACAACGACGAACTGAAGCAGAAAGAGCAGCGTTCGCCGTTTTCGTGCCCGGCTTCGCGCCTTGCGGTGGATGTCTGTGCCCGCTTCAGCCATCGTACTTACACGCTGTTGGCGACCTGTTCGACGATCGTGTTGTAATTGATATCGGCCAGTCCCTTGCCTGCCTGCGACACGACGTGGATCACCTGGCTCCATGTCGCGTAGATATCGTTCCAGGGGGTGGCGTCAGGCGCAAAGATCACCATGCGCTTGGCGTTGTCATCCATCATCTGACCTTCCCACCAGCCGGTCATCTCGCTGAGGTCCTTCGGCATACCCGTCGGATAGCTGCGCTGGGCTGAACCCTTGCCGATCGGATGAGCGCTGGTGTCGGTGAAGACCACGATCACATGACGGCGTTTGTCGCCCTCTTTGGTCCACTCAGAGCGCATGCCGAGCGCCAGCGCTTCCATGCCGCTTTCCGGCGCATCGCCGCCGCCGTTGGCTTCAATGCCGCTGACGAAGCGCGCAAATTCCTCGCGCTGGTTGGGCAGGGTGAAGAACGGCGATTCGAGCATGGCGCTGTCGCCATCATGATCGTAATCGCGGAAGGCGATCACTTTAACGCGCAGGATATCCACCGTTTTGCCCTTGGCATCCATGATGCTGCGCAGATCCTCATCAAAACGCAGGGCGCGCGCCTTGACTTCTTCGATCACGGGAGACATGCTGCCGGTAGCGTCGATACAGAACAGAATATCCACCGCGTAAATGAGCTGTCCTTGCATAACCCTTTCCCCTTCCACATTCCACAAGGTTATCAGTGCTGCGGAATCTTTTTCCAGTGTAGACAGCTTTGCCCGCGGCAGACCCTCCCGAAAAGCGGGGCATCCGTCAGCGGCTGGCTCAGCGGCGGAACTGGATCACGCCATATTTGCCGGTCGTGCGCCAGGCGCTGCCCGCAGCATCAAGCCGCTCTGCCAGCCCCGGCCTCAGCCCGACGATCGGGTCGCTCTTGAGCGTGCGCAGGGCGCAGATCGGCGCAGGAAAGTACGACAGCACCTGCGCAAACGGCGTTTCTGGCGGCCAGAGCGCATCGCCGACGATACGCCGATAGTTGGCATCGCCCTTGACGATCACCAGCGTCGCGCCTTCAAACTGATCGCGCAGGAAAGACTCCGGCATTTCCCACAGGAAGCGCGCGCTGTTCCACCAGGCATCCGGTCTGAGGATCAGCCGTCCTTCCATCTGCGCCGCTGCCAGCCTGTCGCCGAATGCCTTGATCTCCGGCTGGCGATCATCCAGCAGATGCGCGATGAACTGCTGCACATCGCTCCGCGTGGCATCGCTGACGAACGTCGGATGTTCCTTGAGATGCAGCGTCACCGTCCGCGCTGTGCCGTCGAGCAGGGCATCCGCCAGCGCCAGATCGAGCGCCAGCTCAGAGCCGGTGTTGTCGTTGATGAAATGCATGTCGCCGGGATGGGTCATCACCTGTTCGACCAGGGCGGCGCGGTCATCTGCCAGCAGGTCATCCACGTGCCACTTTGTCCCCTGCGCCCTGACCGCGTCCATACTCAGATCGATTCGGTTGCCCCAAAGCGCCTGTGTGAAGCGATGGTGCAGCCGATCGGAAGTTGATTCGGTTTCCTGTGTCAGCACATGGTTGAGCGTGAGCCAGAGCGCATGGCTGGCGAGTTCCTCCTGCTTCCACGGCAGGAACGGATCGCGTCCGGTCTCGCGCCAGCGCGTGATGGCGATCACCAGCCGGTAAGCATAGACTTCGGCGAACCACCATTCCGCCGCCAGCCAGGTTTCGCCCGCATGCGCCTGATACGCCCGCTGCCACTCTGCTTCATCCGGCGCGCCGCTGAAATCTGGCGGCGGGATGGGCTGATCGTCCGCCATCGCCTGCGCCAGCGAGACGAGCGCATCATGGATGGATGCCTGGTAATCGGGGTTGCGCCGGCTGATCTCGCGCAGGATCGCCGGGACGCGGACTTTGAGCGTGTTATGCGCAAAGGTGTTGCTGTCAGTACGGATCGGGTCGGGCAGGCGCGGCGGCGGCAAGAGCGAGTCGGTCATACACTGTCCTACGGGGGTCAGGCTTCAAAAGTTCAATGATTGTATCGTATCGCAGCGTGACGCCATCAGACCACAGAAACAGAAACGGGGAGATCAGACGATCCCCCCGTTACGTACAGGTATGCAGCAGGTATGAAGGGTACTGTCAGCGAGCGACAGCGTTGATCGGGATCCAGACGGGTTCCGCCTGGCAGGCGATCCAGACCTTGGCGAAGTCACCCTCAAATTCGCTGATCCACCAGGTTCCTGCCGGCAGGATCAGGTCGGTCTG
>SZPD01000493.1 GCA_030263515.1 Anaerolineae bacterium CFX9
GGCGCGCACGCGCTCGACCAGGGAGCGCAGCACTGCCTGCGGATCGTTGCCGTTGCGCGGGACGAAAACGTGGCGCAGGTTGCCGCCCAGCGCCTCCGTCCGCTCGACCAGATGGACGTGGTAGCCGCTGTCGGCGATGGCCAGCGCCGCCGTCATGCCGGCCACGCCCCCGCCGACGACCAGCGCGCCGGGCAGGCAGGGGTGCCGGCCTTTGTGCACCGCCTGCGCCGCGCAGACGCGCCCGACTGCCACGCGCGTTAGCTCCTGAGCCTTGCGGTTGGCCAGGTGCGGCTGCTGCTGGTGGACGCGGCTGCACTGATCGCGCAGATTGACCAGTTCCAACAGGTAAGGGTTCAGCCCGGCCTGGCGCACCAACCGCTGGAACAGCGCGTCGTGGGTGCGGTTGCTGCACCCGGCGATGACCACGCGGTTAAGCTGCCCCTCCTCGATGGCCGCCCGGATGTGGGCCAGCCCTTCGGGGAAGCAGGCGAAGGGGATCGTCTCGGCGGTGGAATCGGCTGAAGAAGCGAACAACGCCCTGTTCGGCGCAGACGCTGATGATCCGTCGCTGTCCTTTCTGAAAACAGGGACCGGCTTCTCTGACACAGAGCCGCCCGCGGAGAGCAGGTCATCTTCGATCGGCGCAAATTTTGACTGGGGCGATGCCGGTGTCAGCATTGAGGAAGCGGCGCAGGAAGCCGCAGAAGAACCGCCCATCCAGACGGGCTGGCTGCGCGCTCTTGACCCGAACGATGCCCTGAGCGCGGCGATCGAGGAGCAGGCAGAAGCGGAGCCGCCGCCAGCCCCGCCAGCGCCAAACGCCCCGCGTCCCTCACTGCTGACAGGCCGCCTGGCGCGCATGGCAGGACTGGTTCCAGACACTCCTTCCCAACAGCCTGCCGGGACAGCTTCATCCGGCGGCGCTGATCAAGACCTGTTCGCCTCGCTTCCGGATGCTGACGCCCCCGGAGACGGCGCGGGCGAAAGCGGGCTGATCGTTGAGGAGCTGGATTGGGACAGCATCCTGAGCGGAGCCGGTCCCGATAACGTGCTGCCACCGCTTGAACCCGACTCGCCCGCTGAGGATGAGCCGTTCTCGCTTCAGCAGTACGATCAGGAACAGGGAATTGATGACGATTTTATCCGCGCCGTCACCGATGACAGCGAAGATGACCTGAGCAGCATTCATCTGCCCAGCCTGAATGCCCTGTTCGACGAACATGCGGCTGAGCATGATCTGGCCTCAGAAGCCCTGCTGGAGGATTACGGCAGCCAGGCGCTTGAGGAAATCCGCAAAACCGCTTCCGTGGAAATACCCGCCGTCGTGCCGGACGAGTTGGAGGAAATGGAATGGCTGACCGATGAGATCTTCACCGATGAGGCAACCGCCATCCCCGACGATGCCGGCGCAGTCGCCACGGCAGAAAGGGCAGACGAGGAGCCTATGAAAAACGATTTTGACGACTTGTTCGGCGATGACAAGCGAGAGGACGACGACTCGTTAAGCGAGTTCTCGCCCCCGTCGAATTTCTTTGAAGACGACGAGTCGCTGATAGCCTCCGAGGACGATGTCTTCGCGGCGGATTTCGACCGGATCAGCACAGATAACCTTGTCGCTCAGGAAAGCATGGGCGACACGCCGGCGTACTTTGATCCGATGGCGTCGCTCAACGACGAAGAAGACGAAATCACCGATGATGAAGCGTTCGGCTCGCTGGTGCTGCCGACGACAGGCATGTTATCGCAGTATGACCATCCTTTGACGACTTCCCGGACGGATGATACCGATCCGGACTCAGGAGAACAGGAGGAAACGTCGCCGAACGACGACCGCCCTTTTGGTGGTGAGCCCCCGGCTCATAAATATCCGGGGACAGTAGATGCGCAGACGGGCGCGATTCTGCCTGAGATGTTTGCAGAGGATCCGCTCGCCGAAGACGCATTTGCGCGGGATGAAACCTTCCCCGGAGTCGATTCGGTTGACGATTCTCAGCCAGCGTTTGAGGATGACTCGTTCAGCGCCCTGTCCTTTGAGGATGTGACGCCGGACAGTGACGTGCCGCCGCTGGACGATATTTTCGCCATGGCTCCGCCTTCACGGCCTGAACCTGATCTTCCCCTGTCCTTTGATGATATCTTCGGGAG
>SZPD01000069.1 GCA_030263515.1 Anaerolineae bacterium CFX9
TCATTGAGCGATTGCCCTCAGCCGGTTAACGGTCTGCCCTGCAGCAGGCGGCCGATCTCGACCGAGTAAAGCATCATGATAACAGTTGCGATCACAATGTACTGCCCGTAGGGCAGCGGGGTGAAGACGCTGTAGCGCTTGCCGAGAATCTGGCGCACAAACAGGTAGAGGATCGCCCCGATCGCGCCCAGAAAGACGGTCATGAACATGGTGATGATCAGCGCCTGCCAGCCGAGGATTAAGCCCGACAGGACGATCAGCAGCACATCCCCGTAGCCAAAGGCCACTTCGTTGATCTCCCGTTTCTGTACCCGTGACATCAGCCATGTAAAGGCGAACCCGCCCAGGTAAAGCAGGAAGAAGACGCCAAATCCGAGCGCTGCGCCGAGCAGGGCTTCTGATAGCGTGGGGCCGTGGGTTGTCACCAGTGCATCAGCCAGCGCGACGAGATATGCCGGGATCACCACGACGAACAGGATCAGCCGATGTTCCAGATCGATGACGGTGACCAGCACGAAGATGGCCATGTAGATCAGCCAGAAGAGCATCTGTACCGGGGTCATCAGCGGATCGTCAGCGCCGGCAAGCAGGGCGGCGACCATCAGGAGCGCAGTGCCGATCTCGGTGATGGGATGACGCCATGAAAGCGGAATTCCATGAGGCGACCGCCGCTTGCCCAGCAGAAAAGCGGTAATTCCCAGCCACGCGAGAAAAGGGCGTGGTGTGCCGTCCGGATAATGGGGCAGCCGAGGACGGCCGTAACGGGGGATGTAGTCCTCATCGGGATGGGCAGGGATATCGGGAGGAATGTCGTCAGCGAGGACATTGATCAGCCCTCCCGCAAGCAAACCGCTCACAAAGACCATGAAAACAGACAGCAGGTCGGGCATACGCAGAATCTCCGTCAGGGACTTGGCAGGGGAGGCGCAGGCGGCAGCAGAGTCAGTGAAATCACCAGAAGCAGGATCAGCGCGATGGCAGCGGTCGTGAAAAGCGCACCCGTCTGTGCCCGACCCGGAGCAGGCAGCGGAGCGGCAGGCTCGCCGAGTGAAATCACCAGCTCTACGCGGTCAACCTTTCCGGGGCGAATGTTCCATGCAGCGAGTTCAGGTTTGCGAGCGCCAAGCCCGATGATCAGGGTCGTTGTGTCAGGGTAGTTCGCCGAGCGGATGTCTGTTGGAGAGGGTATCGCATGCCCGCGTGGATGAGAGTGATAGAAGCCGAGCAGCTCCATGTCTGCCTCAGCGACTGCGTGGAGCGCTTCGATCAGCTCACGCTCATCCATGTAGTACGTTGTTGCTGGCTGGGCGGCGATATTGGCAACTGGCAGGATCAGTTTGACCGCACCCTGAGCGCTGCCGCCCAGAACGCCGCATACTTCATTCGGCTGCCCAGCCCGCGCATAGGCGATGAGAAGCTCTGCCTGCTCAGGGGTGAGCCACAGGGAATGCACTAAGCCATCCCTTCTGTGTGCGAGGCAGGCGGAACCGAAAAATGCTCCACGTGGCGAAACTGAGGCGGATTGCGGGACTCGTAAAAAACCTCGATCGCCATTTCATAATCGCCTGCCGGGTCCTCCACACCGCGTATATGGAGGGTGAACTCCATGTCGTAGTGCATCGTCTCGATGATATTCAGCTCGGAGACCAGCTTCCCATCTGAACGACGTATGGTGACCAGCAGGTTGGGGCGTTCGAGAAACGGAGTGACGCGGACATGCAGAAAGACACGAAATCGATCCGGGTAGACCGCAATCTCGACTTCCTCAACCCGAATTTCCTCGCGAGGCTTGGGAACCAGCGACGGATCATCGAAAAACTGAATATCCATGAAACCTCTGCCTGATTGTGCGGGCATGCGGGGTTAAGTGTAGCGATCCTGAAGGTGCGCCTGCAACATTCTCAGAGTCGTCAGCGCCTTTTCAGCGAGGCTGGATGGGACCAGAAGATGATCCCTGCTGAAGGCGGCTAGCGGGAGAATGGGAATTTCAGCTTCGGCAAGGGTCTGGCTGATCAGCGCCATAAAGCCCGTCAGTGTTGGCTCAAGCGGCAGATCGAACGTGATCAGCCGGTAAGGTTCGCTCAATTCCGGATGATCTGCCGGAGCAGTTTCCGTATGGAGCAAGGCGTCCGGGACTACGACGGTGATCTCATCCTTGTCGAGGATGAGCGCTGTAAAGGGCGCGGCGGCCTGCCCGAGCAGATCGAGAGCTTTCGGCAGCGAGTCCGTTGACAATCTGACCAGCCGGTAGTCAACACCGTCGGTGTAGAGCCTGGCCTGCCTGAGCGCCTGGGCAGCGGAATGGGTCATCAAAGTTCACTCATCAAACTGGTAGGTGGACTCTGCGTAGAAGCGGACACGTTTCTGGCTGAGCTTTTCCTGCATCCATTGAAAGAGCGCCTCATTTTTCTCACGAAGGCTGACATCGGGGTCGCGCAGCCACTCGATAGGATAGTTGACTCGAACGGCTCTCCCGTGAACGATATGCCTGCTCACGCCCGCTGGCAGGAAGGCGTCATGCCGCGCGGCCGCTATGATATCACTGGGCTGATATTCCGGGAAATGGACAATCGCGATGCCATCCGGATGGAGGGGGAAAATTTCGTCGGGTTCGATCAGCGCGGTCCGCTGAAGCACGGCCTGCTTCTGATAGGTGCGCACGACGGCGCGCAGCGCTGCATTTCGCTCGTGAGTGGTATCGACAGGCGCTTTGACGGCGTAGATGCGGCGATCCCGGAAGATGATGTGAGCAATGGCCTGCGCATCCTGTCCTTCTGCAAGGTGGATTTCGGGTAGATTTCGCAAAGACTCGGTAAACTCTTCCGGCGTCCACGCGCATACGATGTGCTGCCAGGTAGACAGCTCCACCTGGCCACTTTCGTAACTTGCGACCTGTACGAGAATATGGGGGAAACCGAGTGCCCTGAAGGCGTGCGCCCGGTTTGCGCCATCCAGGATGACGAAACGATGAGCATCCATTGGCGCTACGATAGGGGGATTGATCATCCATTGTTCGGTGCGCATACGCTCGATCAGCGGCTCTGAGCGCTGCGAATCGTGATCTTCGTGGGCAAACAGACTGTCGGTCATAACGATGCGCAGATCAGGCGCTGGCGCGATGTGACGTGGATTGGACATACTGCTTCTCTTGTGAGGTCTTCGCTCAGAACAGCGTAGCACACGACTGCGGTGGTCGCAAATACTTTATAGGGCTTCTGGTACAGTTTGTCCAAACCGTGCCGCAGGGTGAGTTGTGAGGTTTGTCTATGGGGTCTCATGAGCAGGGCGCTGACGCTCGTGATGGTCGCTGGATCGTCATCCCACGTACCTTGTGCCTTGTCACCAACGGTGATGACGTGCTGCTGATGAAGCGTGCCGCTCATAAGCGCGTCTTTCCGAATCAGTACAACGGTTTGGGTGGGCATATCGAACGGGATGAAGATCCGCTCTCCAGCGCGCGGCGGGAAATCCAGGAAGAATCCGGGCTGCGGGTGCGTGACGTGCGGCTGCGCGCAGTGTATAACATAGATGCAGGTAAAAGCTCCGGCATCCTGCTCTTTGTCTTCACCGCGATCAGTGACAGCCGGGATGTGACTGAAAACAGCGAAGGTACGCTGCACTGGATCCCGCAGGCACGACTCCTTGACCTCGATCTCGTCGAGGATCTGCCGATCATTCTGCCGCGCGTTCTTGCCATGCAGCCGGACGATCCGCCCTTGTTCATTCATGTCAGCTACGATGACCGCGATCAGATACAGATGCGTTTTGCAGACAACGATTAAAATCGGGATTCGAGAACGAAATGACAGAAGAAGTCAGTGAAGTTTCTATCCATGCCCGGCGCAGCCCTATACGGCGGTTGGGATGCACGGTCCTGCTGATTTTCTGGTTTGGGCTGCTGATGATTCCCTGTGTCCTGCTGCTGCTGGCGACCAATCGGGAAATTTCAATTCCGCAGGGCGGACTTCCCGGACAGGAGATTCGGATCTGGCTGATCATGGAAGCAGATCAGCGTGGGCTTGGCGTATCCAGCACGAGCGTGATTTCACGCGGAGAGAATGAAGTCTGCATGACGACCGCGATGAACTTTCTGCTCTGGGCGGGAAGGGAAGATCCACTCAGCTACTGCGAGTGCTTTGAGCGTTCGGGAGCCGATCAGGCATGGATCCCGATGGAAATGTCTGCGGATGCCTGCTCCGCGAGTTGAGGTCGAAAGGCTCGGTTACGATGGAAAACCTGCAAATCGATTTGCGTCTGGTCTTTCTGGTCGTCTGCGGCGTCTGCGGCTTGTGTATTGCGGGGGTAGTGCTTTCATTCGGGCTTCAGGTTTTTGGCATCGTCTTTGAGGTACTGGGAACGCTGATTGAGTTCATCACCGGGTTCATCAGCGGCGGCCCGGTCGCATGGTGCGGGTGTATCATTGCACTGCTGGGGCTTGGCGGGTGCGCCCTGATGATCAGCTTCATCACATCGACATTGTCCACCTGTGGAACGCCCCAGGCGACAAATTTCTGCGCATTGTTTGGTCGATAAAATCAAACCGCCCCGCACGGATGAGTGCGGAGCGGCTGTTGAAATCACGCCCAGGCAGGGAACTGTCAGATGCCGCCGAGCAGCGCGGGAATTTCTTCCGGGTTTTCGGCGATCCGCACCCCGGCTGAACGGAGGGCGTCAATTTTCTCATCCGCAGTGCCTTGCCCGCCCTCCACGATCGCGCCCGCATGCCCCATCCGCGTGCCGGGAGGCGCGCTCTTGCCCGCGATGAACGCAACGACGGGCTTGGTCATCTTCGCCTTGATGAATTCGGCGGCATCGATCTCGGCGCGGCCGCCGATCTCTCCCATCATGACGATCTTCTCGGTTTCGGGGTCATCTTCAAACATCTGGAGCACTTCCACAAACGACGTTCCGATCACCGGATCACCGCCGATTCCTACACAGGTCGTCTGCCCGTAGCCATGGGCGCTCAGCGCTGCGACGGTCTCATACGTCAGCGTACCGCTCTTGGACACCACACCGACATTCCCCGGCTTGCCGATGTAGCCGGGCATAAACCCGATTTTGGCCTGTCCAGGGGTGAGCAGTCCGGGGCAGTTGGGGCCGATCAGGCGTGAAGTGCTTTTCCTGAGGTATTCGTACACTTTCATCATGTCCATGACAGGAATACCCTCTGTCAGGCAGACAATCAACTGAATACCGGCATCCACGGCTTCATAGATGGCATCTGCGGCAAACGGCGCTGGGACGAGGATCATGCTGGTGTTGGCATCCGTGGCTTCGACGGCGGATTTCACTGTGTCGAAGACCGGCTTTCCGTGAACCCACTCTCCACCCTTGCCGGGGGTGACTCCGCCAACAACCTGCGTTCCATACTCGATCATTTTGCCGGTATGGAAGCTGCCTTCGCGTCCTGTGATTCCCTGAACGATGACGCGAGAATTACGATCTGCCAGAATTGCCATGTTTACAGCTCTCCCTTCGCCGCGGCGATCGCCTTCTTCGCACCTTCTGTGAGCGAAGCGGCGCTGATAATGTTCGGGATTTGTGCGGCATCGATCAGCGCACGCCCCTCTTCTGAGTTGGTTCCTGCCAGGCGGATCACCATCGGCAGGCTGGTCTTCACTTCGTCGAGCGCCTGAAGAATGCCGCGCGCGACCTCGTCACCACGGGTGATGCCACCAAAAATGTTGAACAGAACTGCTTTGACATTCGGATCCGAAAGGATCATGCGCAGCGCCGTCGCCACTTTGTCTGCCTGTGCGCCGCCGCCGATATCGAGAAAGTTGGCGGGGCCAATATCGCCGCCGCCATACAGCTTGATCATGTCCATGGTCGTCATCGCCAGCCCAGCTCCGTTCACCATGCAGCCGATCTGCCCGTCGAGTTTGACATAGGTGAGTCCCGCCTCACGCGCCTGAACCTCGACCGGGGGTTCAGCGTCAATATCACGCATTGCGGCGAGTTCCTTCTGGCGGAACAGCGCATTGTCGTCGATCGACATCTTGCCATCGAGCGCCAGCAGCGTGTTATCCCCTGTGATCACCAGCGGGTTGATTTCCGCCAGCGTAGCGTCGCTTTCCGTGAAACATTTGTAGAGGTTCTGCGCGATACGGGTAAACGCATTCCAGTGTTCCCGCGGAAGGTTGATGCCGCTGGCGAGGTTGCGTGCCTGGTAATCGCGCAAACCGAGCGAAGGGCTGACATACTCGCGGATGATCTTCTCCGGCGTCTCGGCGGCGACCTGCTCAATTTCGACGCCACCTTCCGAGGAGGCCATCATCACGGGCTTGCCGCTGGCGCGGTCATTGACCACTCCCAGATAGATCTCGCTGCCGATATCGACCGCGGGATTGATCAGCACCTTGCGAACCATGTGCCCTTTGATCTCAAGCCGGTTCAGGATGCTTGCGGCAACATCGCGCGCCTGATCGGGGGTCTGCGCGATTTTGATGCCGCCAGCCTTGCCACGTCCGCCAACCAGTACCTGAGACTTCACGACGACTGGCACACCCAACTTATGGGCGATGTCATACACCTCTTCCGGTGTGTAGGCGACACTGCCTGCCGCTACCGGAATGCCGTACTGCCCAAAACGGCTCTTTGTCTGATATTCATGAAGGTTCACCGATGTGCCTCCGCTGCACGGAACGACTTAACGCCCAAAGAGAATAAACCCCGGAAGTATAGCGCACTTTTTTCCACGCTTCCTTAAGCGGGTCATAAGATTTCGATTTGTTCGTCAATGACGAGGGCATCTCCGGCAAATGCATCCATGCTGGAGAGCACTTTTGTGATGACGGAGTTGACATGCTGCCGGTCGTTGCTGACCACAGCAAATGCGATCACGGATCGTTCTCGGCTGTCGAGCGCGTCCACTTCAGCAATTGAAACATTGAATGTATTTCGTGTTCTGCGGAGTATCGACTGAATGACGGAACGTTTGTCCTTCAGCGATGTGGAGCCGGGAATTTCGAGAGTCAGCGTGCAGATTCCGATAACAGTCGATGACATGGGCGGGCAGGCGCTCGACAGCGCCGATAAACTGAGCGAGAAGCGAAGTATAGTCCTGCACGGCTTCAAATTCGAGATCTGCCTGTGATGTGCATTAGTGGCAGGTGTCTGCTCTCCGTGCTACACTAAGATATCATCGCCCAAATGCTTAGGCTTTATTCTACTTTCAGCCAGAGTGTGTACACTTGAGGGTAGGGTGGTTAGCGGATACGAGAGAGCGGGATTTGTATCGCGTTGTCTGTATTGAAGATGAAAATGATATGCTCGATCTGATGCGGCTGCTGCTCACGCGCCGCGGATTCGAGTTTGTTGGCGCAACTGACGGGAAGTCTGGGCTGCATGCCGTCCGGGAACAGAAGACTGACCTGATTCTGCTTGATCTGATGATGCCTGAGATGGATGGGTGGGAAGTTTATAACAGCCTGCGCTCTGATCCTGAGACCCGCAGTATCCCCGTCATTGTGGTGACTGCACGCGCACGCACGCAGGAGCAGCTCAATGCGCTGCGCGTCGCAAAAGTTGAAGATTACATCATTAAACCTTTCGGACCTGCTCAACTGCTCGAAAGTATTGAACGAGTCCTTCAGCGTCAGGGTGATAATCTGCCCGCAGAGAAGTGACGTTTGTATTCCGTAACACCATGAGCATTTTTCACCCTAATGCTTCGGTATGGTGTACACTCGACATTATTTCGTGAAAAATTCAGACTGCGAGACCCTTCCATGACAAGAGTCCCGTTCACCCTCATGCGCGTTGCCATTGTATTGTGCCTGTGTGTGTTGTTCGGGGGCTCGCTGGTCTCCGCCCAGGGTTCCAATCTGCTGTCCAACCCCGGCTTCGAAGCGCCGTTCGATGATGCTGGTGGAAATCCTGTCCGGCAGGTGGCGCGCGGCTGGACTCCGTGGCACGTGCCGCCAACGCCACAGATGTCACTGAATGAGAACGTTCAGCCGGAGTATTATCCATCTACGGATACGACTAACGGGTTGGGTGTAGAACGGATCCGCAGCGGACAGAACGCGCAGCAGTATTTCAGCTTTTTCGCTACGCATGTGGGCGGCGTGTATCAGCGTGTGACGAATGTGACACCGGGCACGTCGTACACCTTCAGCATTTATGCCTATATCTGGTCATCCTCTTTTGACGAGTTCAACGTCAGCGAGCAGAATGGAGGCGTGATCCTCCAGGTCGGAATTGACCCCACGGGCGGCACGGACGGTCAAAGTCCGAGCATTGTCTGGTCGCCGCCGGTGGCGAATCAATATGATGCCTTCGATCAGTATCAGGTGTCTGCGACGGCTGCCGGTTCAGCGCTGACTGTTTTCGTGCGCTCTGCCGTGAGCTTCCCGGTGAAGAATAATGTTATCTACCTGGATGATGCCTCCCTCACCGTATCTGGCGCTCAGCAGCCGCCAACTTCCACGAGAACACCCACCAGTGTGCCGCCGACATCAACGCCTGTTCCGCCTACTGCGACGCAGGCTCCTTCCGCTACCAGTGTTCCGCCCAATGTCACGCTGACACCCGTTCCGCCAACTGCGGAAACCTTCCCGACGAATACGCCGGTTGTGCCGACAACCCCGACCAATACGCCGATACCGCTGACGCCGACCATGACACCGACGGTGGATCGCACCATATTCCCCGGCACGATCGTGTACGTCGTGCAGCGCGGAGATTCTGTGGCGCGTATTGCGCAGCTCTACGGCAGCAGCGTGGATGGTATCATCTCGATCAACGGGTTGTCGTCCAATGGTTTCATTCTGGTCGGGCAGCAGCTTCTGATCCCCGTGCGGCTGGCGAATCCGGTTACGGCGACGCCGCTCCCAACCGGTTTTATTCCGCCTACGCTGACGCCGCTGCCGACGGCGGTGATAACCACAGCGCCGCCCACGGCAGTTCCGCCCACAACCGCCCCGCCGCCCCAGACCGGGATCGTTGAATATATCGTCCGCGGCGGCGATTCGCTGAGCGCGATTGCGCTCCGTTTCAACACGACGGTACGCGCGATTTCCCAGTTGAACGGAATTGTGAATCCCAACCTGATCTTTGCCGGTCAGCGCCTGCGCATCCCGCAGGGAACAGGGACTGCTCCGCTGCCGACATCGGTTGTTCTGCCCACTTTGCCGGGTGGAGTTCAGCCGACCACTCCGCCAACAGCGGCCCCAGTCCGCACGTATCGGGTTCAGCCGGGTGATACGCTCTACTACATTGCGCTGCGCTTTGGCGTGCCGCTGAGCCGTATCATCCAGGTCAACGGGCTGCTGAACCCCAATCGGATTTTCGTTGGGCAGCTTCTCGTCATTCCAGCGAATTGATGGCTGAGTGGCGGACGGTTAAAAACCGCGATACGGGGCAGGTGGTGCTGGGGCGCGCCCGGCTTTGTGTGAGCTTCTGGAGCCACTTCAAGGGGCTTCAGTTGGCCCCTCCTTTGCCTGATGATGAAGGACTGTTGTTCGTGACGAAGCGAGACAACAGGACTGAGACCGCGATCCATATGTTCTTCATGCGATTCAGCATCGGTGTGATCTGGATCGACAGTCAGGGGCGCGTCGTCGATAAACGCCTGGCGAAACCCTGGCGACCATACTATGCACCGTCGCAGCCTGCGCAGTACTTTATCGAAGCCAACCCCGGTATACTTGACCGTGTTTCGATCGGGGATCATCTCGTGTGGGATGATCCCTCTGCGACAGCTACCTGAAGCATTATGTTCAGACGTTCCGAGCGAAGTATTTTTCTATCGATCCGACTTTTGCTCCTGTCGATCATTCTGATTGTCGCGCCCTTGTTCGCGGCGGCACAGGATATTCCGTCGGGAATCACCATCCACGTTGTTCAGCGCGGCGAAACGTTGTATCGCATTTCCATGCAGTACGGGCTGACGATTGAGGCGATTGCCACTGCCAACGGGATTACCAATCCGGGAAACATTCAGGTAGGGCAGCGCCTGCTTATTCCGCCATCTGATGGAACCCAACCCGTCGGAACGCATCGGGTCAGCGCTGGAGAAACGCTGGCGAGCATCGCTGAATTTTATGGACTGACGCCGGATGCACTTCTCAGCGCAAACAGCCTGTCATCGACTGCACCGATCTACGTCGGTCAGATACTGATCATCGGCACGACGCTTCCACCTCCCGGCGTGGAACTGGACAGCCTGCCGGAATTGACGGCTGCGCTTGAAGTTGCTGGTGGAACGGTGGGGCAGTCGGTCACAGGGTCGCCTGTAGTAGTCGGTCGTCTTGCCCCGGCGGCGATCATTCATCGCGTGATGCGTGGAGAAACGCTGTTTCGCATCGCGCTTCAGTATGGGGTGGAAGTTAACGCCATTATCCAGGCGAACGCGATCGTCGATCCCAGCCTGATCTATGTCGGCCAGGAACTGGTCATCCCCGGCGTTGAAGCGCCGGAAATTGCGCTCGATCTGCCGGAACCCGTGACTGACATTTCCGTTATGCCGATGGTGTTCATTGAGGGACAAACGGGGATGTTTCGGCTGTTCACAAGTTCACCGGTTAATGTGAGCGGTACGTTTCTCGACCGCCCGATGAATTTTGCCAGTGACACAGAAGGCACTCGCTACACAGCGCTTGTTGGAATCCCGCTGGGAACGCCGCCCGGCGTCTATGCGGCGATCATTTCGGTTGGCACTGGTCTCGGCGCACAGCAGATGGAAATCAACGTGCAGATCGTTTCCGGTGGCTATGGCGTCGAGACGCTCAATCTGATCGCCGACCGCACCAATCTGCTCGATCCGGCTGTTGAACAGAATGAATTGAACATTCTTTCGCGTGTGATGGGGGTTTTTGATCCCGTGCGAGCTTTTGATGGCGCAATGGGTCTGCCCGCCGCCGCAACGATTACATCCCCGTTTGGCGCTGTGCGCGCCTATAATGGCGGGGAAACCCGTACTCATACGGGAACGGATTTTGGCGGGGTTCCAGGCACGCCCATACTCGCCCCGGCCGCCGGGGAAGTTGTCCTTGCTGATACACTCAATGTGCGTGGTGTCGCCACGGTGATCGATCATGGCTGGGGGGTCTATACGGGCTACTGGCATCAGACGGATCGCTATGTGGCGATAGGGGATCGTGTCATTCCGGGGCAGGTGATCGGAACAATTGGCAGCACGGGAAGGGTATCCGGACCGCATCTGCACTGGGAGCTTTGGGTCAACGGCGTTCCGGTTGATCCGATGCAGTGGGTCATTCTCTCTTTCAGCTAGCCAGCCTGTGAATAATGGCGCTCCCGCCTCAACGTATAAGCAGGGCGACAAGAAGCCGTCTCTTGAAAAGAGGCAAAATAACAAATACAGGCTCGGCTGAAAATGCCGAGCCTGTATCGTTAGCGCGGAGACTGCGCGCGTTATGCCTTGGCGTCTCCGTAAGCCTGATCCAGCGCCTCAAAGTTGGTGAACAGGAAATGGTCGTGGTAGTAGTGTATCCACAGGAATGAGAGGATAGCCGTATAGTAGGCGATGTCGAAGTGCTGGTTGGGGTTGATATCCGGGCGAACGAACGGCGCTACGGCATAGACGATCGCAAACACAATGACCGAGCCGATCAGCATCATCGTGCTGAGCAGGAACAAGCCGGGCGTGCCCTTTGCCTTTTGGAAGCGGGCGACCAGCGGAGCAGACTCGCGCAGGTCACCGTATTCCTGGCGAATTCGGATAATGTAGAACGTGATGGCGAGATACTGGAACGAATGCCAGGTATTCATTCCCTGGAAGGCCGTATCCAGGTTGGGCAGCGACGGGATCGTAAACGCTACGGCGACTGTCAGCAGAATGAAGATGGTCTTCGGCCAGTTCACGATGCCCAGGCGGTACTCACGGTAGGTCTTGCCGATGAACAGCGCGACCGAAACCAGGAAGACGCCCGTCATCAGGTAAAAGAACCATAACTGCTGGAAGAACTGTGGGATGACCGATGTCAGGTCGTTCTGACCGACTTCAAACTGTCCCTGGCTGATCTTGAGCGCCGCGAAGGGGAACAGGCACGTCATGATGACGGCATAATCGATCAGCCGCGAGGGCAGCGTGACAGCGCTGGGGCGGACGAACCGGGTTTCCTTGTGACGGTAGAGTTCAACGATGTACGTCACCTGATGGAGCACGTGGGTTGCTGCCCAGAAGAAGAAGACCGTGAGCAGCAGGTTCAGGTTCAGGAACGCCAGCGCGACGACGATGATCGGGATGATCACCGAAGAACGGATCAGCATCGGATAGCGCTTGTTGAAATCCTTGTCGAGACCGGTGCGCAGGAAGGTGGACATCATATGAGGTCCGCCGATGGCGACCGCAACGAAACCGTTGACGACATTGCGGCTGACATCCGGATCGATGCCGAAGTGGACGCCAGCGAGATAAAACAGGTACGGGAGCGGAACCAGGAATACGCTGAGCGAGATGAAGAACAGATCCCAGCGGCGGCTGCGCAGCCACAGCGATTGTTTGGCGGCGGGTGCGTGTGCCGTAGAGGCAACGTTCAAATGGGCGCTTGCTACACTCATGACTCTCCCTCCATTGCAGACAGAGTCATTGTACAGCAATTATTTAGCTTTGCAAAGTAATTGGCTGATTTAGCCCCGTCGAACTTCGTGATGCTTGCGACAGCGCGCTTCATAGGCTTCATGCGCACCGACCAGGATGACAGGATCATCATAGTGAGCGGGCTGGTTGTTGACAAGGCGCTGCGTGCGGCAGGCATTTTCACCACAGACTACGCAGATAGCGTGCAGCTTGGTTACTTCTTCAGCGCGGCACAGAAGCTGCGGCATGGGACCGAATGGCTCGCCGCGAAAATCCATATCCAGCCCGGCCGCGATGACCCGAATTCCACGGCTCGCAAGATCATCGACGACGGCAACAATGTCTGGATCGAAGAATTGCGCCTCATCAATGGCGACTACTGTAGTGTTGGGATGGAGCAGGGAAATGATGTGCGTGGAATTGGGCACAGGCTGCGCCTCAATACGCTGCCCGTTATGATCGGTGACCGATTCGATGCCGTAGCGATCATCAATGCTGGGTTTGAAGACCTGCACCTGCTGCTTTCCAATCGCAGCGCGGCGGACGCGGCGGATAAGCTCCTCGGTTTTTCCACAGAACATACTGCCGCAGATGACTTCGACGCGACCATCTCTGTGAATCATAGCGCTCTCCTGACGGGGAAGGGTAATTCATGTGTAAACAACAATGCCAGACAAAATAAAAGGCAGGCATCTCTGAACGGGCATGCCTGCCTCTATTGTACATACTGCCGGGATTATTCGGCGGCTTCAGCTTCCGTCTGCGGCAGGTCATAGCCGCGGGCGCGCAGTAGTTTCTTCGTGCTCGCCAGCACGCCCTGACCGATTCCCTGAATATCAAGGATTGCCTGGTCGCCGCCTTCTTCCAGACGGGCGATGAATTCGCCGACCGTGGTGATGTTGTTTTCAGCGAAACGGGAAACGTAGCGTTTCTCAACGCCCAGCTCGCTCAGCGACAGGTTCATCGGGGTTTTGGCTGCCACACGCGCCTCTGCCTCAGAACGCTTGTTATCGCGCACCTGCAAGCGCTTCATGAAGCGGTCAACCTGCCCTTCGGTGTCAACGATACGCTGTTCACCGGTATAAAACGGATGGCAGGCTGAGCAGATATCGGTGCGGATCTGCGGAACCGTCGCGCCCGTCGTCCATGTATTGCCACAAGCGCAGGTCACCACTGCATCAGGGTACCAGCTAGGGTGTAGTGTTGCCTTCATTTGGATGAACTTTCCTTGTGTCTACGCGCATCTATAGAGACGTGGTCTCAGCGCGATCCCTTACGCTTGTGGTTACTGGTCACCGGCAGGCGTGCTGCTCGGCTCGGCTACCGGGATGACGCTGATCTGACGGCGGCCCTGCTTGCCCGGCGCGTAGCCGAAAACCACATGACCCTCAACCTTGCTGTAGATCGTGTAATCCTTGCCGATGCCGACATTCAGACCCGGATGGAATTTCGTGCCGCGCTGGCGAACAATAATCGTGCCAGGCAGGACAAGCTCGCCGCCATAGCGCTTCACGCCCAGACGCTTCGAATTGCTATCGCGACCGTTACGGCTGGAGCCGCCACCTTTTTTGTGAGCCATTGTTCTCTCTCCTTAGCCAATAATCTGCACGACTAGCCGTTGATGGCGTCGATACGCAGGCGGGTGTAATACTGGCGGTGACCACGCATCGTGCGCTGCTTGGTGCGCTGGCGATACTTGAACACAAGCACTTTTTTGGCGCGGTACTGGTCAATAACTGTTGCCTTGACCACGGCCCCTTCCACGTTCGGCTGGCCGATCACTGTGCCTTCATCGTTGCCGATCAGCAGCACGTCCGTGATCTCCACTTCATCATTGATATTGTAGGGCAGTCTTTCAACGTCAATCACCGAACCGACTTCAGCGCGGTACTGACGGTTGCCCGTGCGAATAATCGCGTACATTCTGGATTTGCTCCAATTCTCACTTGCCACCGCTGCACGGGTCTCGCCTGCTCATAAGATCGCGCCGCGGGGAAAATTGGTTACGGGGAACCAACAATTCAAGACACAGCATTTTAGTGGCACATTCTCTGATCGTCAATGGTCGTTAGGCGATGAACATGGCGTCACCAAACGAGAAGAAGCGGTAGCCCTCCGCTTTTGCCGTCTCGTAAGCGCTGAGCAGGCGCTCACGCCCGACGAAGGCGCTGATCATCATCACCAGCGTTGATTTGGGCAGATGAAAGTTCGTGATGATTCCATCGACAACGCGCCAGCGATAGCCGGGATAAATGAAAAGATGGGTTTCGTCGTCAAAGGCAATGACAGGTCGCCACGGACAGGCGTTCACGCTCTCAGCCGGATGCCGTGGATCGCCACCTTCGCTGAGGATACCCGCTGTCTCGACGGTTCTCACAGCCGTGGTTCCGACCGCAATCACCCGGCTGCCGCGCAGTTTTGCTTCGTTGATGATGCGCGCGTCCTCTGCGCTCAGCCGCGCGCGTTCGCCGTGAATCTGGTGAGATTCGATCTCGTCTACCCGAACAGGAAGGAAGGTTCCCAACCCAATTTCAAGTGTGCATTCTGCAAAAATGACCCCGGACTGCCGAAGCTGCACCAGAAGTTCCGGCGTGAAATGCAGCCCGGCAGTGGGCGCTGCGGCTGAACCGGCGACCTTGCTGAAGACGGTCTGGTAACGTTCTGTGTCAAGCAGGGGAGTGTTGATATAGGGAGGCAGCGGCATCTGCCCGATCTCATCCAGCAGGTCGTTGACTGGCTC
>SZPD01000494.1 GCA_030263515.1 Anaerolineae bacterium CFX9
GGCTCGAGCGAAATAACATCTTCCTTATCCACCTTCAAGGGGAACCCGGTTGGTATCGCTACTATGGGTTGTTCGCCGATTTTCTTGTTCAGCGCCTCGAAGGCTTACAGCGTGAACAGGTGCCGGAGCAGCATCGCCGAGCAGCGGAGTGGTACGCCGACCATCAACAGTATGAACGCGCCGTTGTTCATCACCTGGCAGTAGCCGATTACACACAAGCGGCGGATTTCCTGGCGGCGGCAGCCAAAACACTACTGCTGCGCAGTGAGATGGTCGCGGCGCGCCAGTGGCTGCGGGCGCTGCCTGGGGATCAGCTCAAGACGCGCCCCACGCTGCTGCTGCTGGATGCCTGGGTGCATCTTTTTTCCGGGCAGGTTGAAGTCGCCGAGCAGCTCGTGCAACGGGTTGAGAACAATCTTGACCTACCGGCAGACGGGACGTTCCAGGGCGATATCCTGACGCTGCGTTCGGAAATCGCCCGGCTGCGCGGTGAGATGCTCCTGGCTGTTCAGTACGCGCAGCAGGCGGTGACCCTGCTCCCGCCAGAGGATGCTTTCAGACGGGGGATACTGCATATCAACCTGGGCTACGTTCACTGGACGAGCGGCGACCTGGACGCTGTTGACCGTATCTTCAAGGGTATACGCTCCCAAGCATCTAATGAGGATGAACGCCTGTTGAACTGGATTGCCCACCACAATCTGGCGCGGCTGCAAGCCGTCAGAGGCCACTTGCGCCAGGCGGGCACAATCTACCGTGAGACGCTCGTTCAGATCGAACCAGCGTCCTCTGCCCTTGAGCCGATTGCCGGCATGACACATTTAGGGCTGGCCGAACTCGATTATCAATGGAACCGGCTCGACAGCGCTGCCCGGCATGCCCGGGACGGTTTGCGTCTGGGACAGGGGTGGATATATGTCAAATGCCTGCTTTCTGGCTACTTTCTCCTGTCGGCCATCTACAGCGCCCAACAAAGCAGCCTGGATCCGAATGACCCGCTTGACGACGTTGAAGGCCTCATAGAGCAGGCCAGGTTGATGCCGATGCGCCGCCGGTGGTGGGCAGGCAAAGCCAGAATTGCACTCATTGAACCCGACCTCCCTCAAGCGGAGTATTGGCTGCAACACCTGGGGTTACACACAGCCGCACAGCCGGGCTACGAGGAGGAATTCGAATACTTCACGCTCGTTCAGCTCCGTATCGCCCAGGGACGGGCCGGTGAAATCATACCGCTTCTCGACCATCTGATCGCCCTGGCAGAACGCCAGGGGCGGGTGTGCAGTCAAATAGACGGGCTCGCATGGTCGGCGGTGGCGTGGCATACGCGGCGTGATCCGGAACGGGCATTGCAGATGCTGTACCATGCCCTGAAGCTCGGCCAGCGCGAAGGGTTCATGCGTGTTTTCCTGGATAAAGGGGAGCGCATGGCGGATTTGCTTCGAATGGCATACGGCCGCGAGAAGGAGCAGGCCTATATTGAACGTCTGCTCAAGGCGTCTTCCGAGCCTGCGCTTCCCCAAACTCAAGCTGGGCAGTTAACCCACCAATTCGACCCGCTCACCGGACGGGAACGAGAAATCCTGCTGCTGCTGGCGGATGGCTTAACTAACGAAGCCATCGCCGCCCGTCTGTTCCTGTCGGAAGCAACCGTCAAAACGCACAATCGAAGCATCTTACGTAAACTGGATGCCCGCAATCGCACCGAAGCGGTGGCTAAGGCGCGCCAGGCCGGGCTGTTGATAACCCCCTGACTGAGCGAAAATACGCCTTTGGGATGAGGGCATGAATGCCGTCTCATCCTTTGGAGTGACGAACCGCCAACGAGACCGCATTATCGTCTCTGTATCCGCACGATTTATGGGTGGAGCAGACACGATGGAGGACTCGGATCGCCGAACAGAGATTAAGGAACGCATAACGAAGATTTTGCAGGATTTACCCGATGAAATGGTGGAAGTCTTGTTGGACGGTTGGCTGTGGGAAATGGATGTCCTGTTGAAAAATGACCCGGAACTGCTGCGCCGGATCGCGCGTGTTCTGGAGGAGGTTCATTCAGACACAGACTCATCACTGCCGTAAAATCGTAGCGTGAGGTGGAGGGCGCTGCGCGCCTACATTGGAGTCCCACC
>SZPD01000495.1 GCA_030263515.1 Anaerolineae bacterium CFX9
TCGGCGAGGTGATGCGCGATCAGGCGCAGATGCTTCTGCGCGCCGCCCATGTCATGCCTGGGAAAGAGCGGCGTGATCGAGAACATGGCGATTTTCATGTGGTCGTCCTGTGATAGCTGAGAGAAAAGCGTTCAGTAAAATCAGATGTCGGTCCCGGCTCAGCGAAGCACAGCGCCGGAGTCATCCGGTGGCTCTACACCGAGAAATTCTCGATAGATGCGTACCTTGTACTCGATGCCAGGCTCATTCACGGCGTCGATGAACGCCTGATACGTTCCCACTCCGCCGATTTTTTTTCCAGAAATCAGTGCCGATCAGGACAACTTCATCCCGCTGCATGTCAAACCATCGGGACGGAAATGACCATTTGTAGTTTTCACGGCTCCCGTAAGGGTTGTAGGGCAGCGCGAAGAAAGCTTCATCCACGGGGCGCGGCTCCATTGCCCACAGTTTCAGCAGTTTTTCCTTGCTCACTTTGGTTTGATCGCTGTTGGGCAGCGGCGCTTTCAGCTCAAAGGCAAAACGCTGTTGGCTCTGTACATCTTCCGCATAGACATCACAGATTACGGTGACAGGAACTGCCTCGCCTGCATTGTCTTCCAGAATGTAGGCAAGTTCACTGCGCCATTCAGGACGGACGCGAAGTTCCCCTCGTCGTTGCCCTGCGGTATCGTGATGCTCAAGACGATTGAGGACTTCGGTGATGCGCCGAAGGCGAGCTTCCGAGATTGTCCCGGTCACCACATGAGCGGTTTTGCCGTAGCCCAAGCTTTCCTGGGCCACAACGACTGCCAGTTTTTCCCAGACGCTGCCAAATGGGGTTGTGAAGCGGCGTTCGAAATGCGATGCGCGGAAAATCTCATCCGGCACAAGGGCGGCATAAAGCGGTTTTTCTGCCCGATGCTTGTCCACGATGAAGGGATCATTTTCAAGAACATTCTCCATGACCCGATCCATCATCTGACGGATGACGTTTTGAATGGCGGACTTGATCCGATCCCGTTCCGCCACTATTTCTTTCTCCAGATGAAAACCGATTCGTAGAACTCTGAGGAACGTCTGCCTGTTCGCCTGTTGACATGGCGCTGAACAACTGCCTCGACCTCGACATCCAGTGCAGCGGCGATATCCCCGTAGAGATCATGGCTGTCTCCGGCGACGACGATGAAACGTCCGCCTGCCTTCATCGAGCGGCAGATATTGTTGAAGACACTGATAATGCCTGCCTGATACTCTGCCCTGGCTTTTTTAGCCGTACCCCCTGCGCCAGCCCCGATTTCTTCTGAGCGCCTGTCTTCCAGTTCGAGCAGTTCGTAAGCATAACGGTGCTGTTCGTGGTAATCGATCAGCCCCACATAGGGCGGGCTGGTGATCACACCATCGATGGAAGGAACGCTGACGGCGGCGCTGTTGCCGTGGTGAATCTCCACGCGTGCATCTGTTCTTAGCTGTGAAAATGTTCTGATGCGCGTGATTGTATCCAGACTATAGCGCCGGATGAACTGCAATGCCGATGTGGTCGGCTGGCAGATGCGGCGATGTTTGTGACAAAAATAGGGTTCAGTCTGGGGCTTCCGGGGAAAGTCCAGATCAAAATGGGTGACCAGTCTTGCCGACCGAGCGGCCCGGGACAGAATAACTTTCAGTAAGTCCTGATAGGCATAGTCTTTTATCAGCGCGCGGAATGTCAGCAGCTCATCGAGAGCCTGCGGCGCAAACCACTCGCGCAGATATAAGCTGCTCGTCTCTGGCGGGGGCTGCGGAGCAGGCTCAAACAGGGCGAGCTGCCGTTCAGTTCTCCGGGACGCGCTTTCCGTCCTCGCGAGAATGTCCCTGATTTCATCCTCAACCTGTGAAAGATCATATCTGCCAGTTTTCGCCTTCATCAGGATGACGTTGAAGGCAGAAATATCGTATCCGATGGCATGGATACCCAGCTCGTTGGCTTGCACCAGCGTGGTCCCGGAACCGGCAAACGGATCGAGCACGGTGTCGCCCGGACGAAAATACTTGCGCAAAAAGATCTCCACAAGCTGGGGGATGTATTTGCCGAGATAGGGATGCAGACGATGAACGTGCTTCGTTCGTTCGCGTTCTGGCAGCTCTTTTTCTGTCCAGTTCAGATAAAG
>SZPD01000070.1 GCA_030263515.1 Anaerolineae bacterium CFX9
GCCAACTGGATCGTCTAGCAAACGACAAAATGATCATCCTTTTGCTTCCATGACGCGCTGCCAAACCTGTGACAGCGCGTTCATTTTTTGTCCCCTGCAAGATAATTGTATACAATATACCGAATTACTTTCTCTCTCAAAGTGCTGAAAGTTATTGTTCATGAACACATCGTATCTGCTGAATGGACAGCCCACCCCGCCAGTTCGCGCGGTGACGCTGCGCTGTGGGCCGCTGCAAATGCATTACCGTGATGGAAAGCTGCGCTCGATCCGGGCAGGCAAGGCACTGATCCTGAATGAAATCTACGCCGCCGTGCGCGATCAGAACTGGGATACGATCAGCGGCGCGCTGGTGGATGAGCAGATTGAGCAGGGCACTGATCATTTCCGGGTATCCTTCCGCAGTGAGCACCAACGCGGCGAGATCGACTTCGCCTGGCAGGGCTTGATCACCGGCAGCGCAGACGGCGTGCTGACATTTCATTTTCGAGGCGAAGCGAGAAGTACGTTCAAGCGCAACCGTATCGGCTTCTGCGTACTTCATCCGCTGAATGCGGCTGGGCAGCCATGCCGAATTGAGCATATAGACGGAAGCGTGACCGAAGCAGCATTTCCGCAGGCGATCTCGCCCCATCAGCCTTTTTTCAATATTCGCACTGTGCTGCACGAAGTCATCCCCGGTCTGTGGGCAGAAACGCGCATGGAGGGGGATACCTTTGAAATGGAGGATCAGCGTCAGTGGATTGATGCCAGTTTCAAGACCTACTGCACCCCCCTGGCGCAGCCCTTCCCGGCAGAAGTTCCGGCAGGAACGCTGATTGAGCAGCAGATCACGCTCAGGCTGCACGGCGATCCCCCGAAAGCAGCCGCCTCAGAAGCAGATGCGCTGTCCCTCACCCTCCAGACAGATCAATGCCCTCTGCCCAGAATCGGCTTATGCGCTGCCGAACATGGAGAGGCGCTGTCCGCTCAGGCGGATGCACGGCTGCGCGCGCTGAAGCTGGATCATCTGCGCGTCGATCTGCGCATGAAGGGTGACTGGAAAACCACCCTTGAACGCGCCGTCGCTGAAGCAGGGCTTCTGGGCTGTCCCCTGGAACTTGCCGTGCATATCAACGACGATGCTGAGTCGCAGCTTGGCAGCCTGCGAGACGTGCTGCAACAACAGCATTCACTGCTCAGCCGGGTGCTGATCTTTCACGACGGAGAACGATCTGTTCAGGGGAAATGGGTAACGCTTGCCCGTGAGATCCTAAAGGTTGAAGCGCCTGTCGGGGGCGGCACAGACGCCTTTTTCACCGAGCTGAATCGTGGGAGGCAGGATGCAGATGCTTTCGATGTCATCAGCTATTCGTCTAATCCACAGGTACACGCTTTTGACGATGAGTCCATTATCGAAACGACAGCGACACTGCCGATCACGGTGGCAACCGCAGAAACCTTCTGCGCCGGCAAACCGATAGCGCTCAGCCCGCTGACCTTTCGAATGCGCTGGAATCCGAACGCGACCGCGCCATCCAGCGCTCCAGGGCCCGGTGAGCTTCCAGCGCGCTATGACGCGCGGCAGATGTCGCTTTTTGGCGCAGTCTGGACATTGGCGAGCCTGAAATCACTGAGCATGAGCAGCGTCCATTCGCTCACCTACTACGAAACAACGGGCTGGGGCGGCGTGATGGAACGTGAGATGGCGTCCCCTCTGCCCGACAAATTCCCCTCACAACCGGGGCAGGTGTTCCCGATGTATCACGTATTTGCGGATGTGGGAGACTTCAAAAGCGGAAACGTACTGGCAGCGGTATCCAGCGATCCGTTGAAGATCGAAGCCCTGGCGTTGAAAGATGGCATCCGGCTGCGCCTGATCATTGCCAACCTGACTCCTGATACGCAGCAGATCGCGCTGCGCCAACTGCCGGCGGGCACGCTCTCGGCACGACGACTCGACCTCGAAACTGTGATCCACGCCATGAATGATCCGGAAGGCTATCGCACCTCTGATCGTGAGCAGATCCCTGTTGTGGATGGCACTGCAATGATCAGCCTGACAGCCTATGGGCTGCTCACGCTGGATGGTGCGGCCGTATGAACATGAGCGATCGCATTCTCGCCACGTACCGCATCGAAACCAGTCATCCGCTCGAAAAAGCGGCAGCCGTGATGGCTGGAGAGCAATCATCGGGCACATTTGTCCCCGTTCCGGGCGAAACCCCGGAACTTATGGCGCGTTATGGCGCTCGTGTTGAACAGATCATCCCTTTGGGAGATGTCGCAGAACCCAGCCTGCCGGGAGCCAAGCCCCCGCGAGATGGCGGACGCTTGCAGCAAGCCGAAGTCACCCTGTCTTTTCCATACGACAATATCGGCGACTCCCTGACGGCGCTGATGACGGCTGTTGGCGGCAACCTCTATGAACTGAGCCAGTTCAGTGGGCTGAAGCTGCTTGACGTGATGATCCCTGAACGGCTGATCGCGTCTCAGCCGGGCGCGCAATTTGGCGTCACCGGGACACGACGATTGTGCGGCGTTGAAGGACGCCCCATGCTGGGCACGATCATCAAGCCGAGCGTCGGACTTTCGCCAGCAGAGACCGCAGCCCTGGTACGCACGCTGTGCGAGGGCGGCGTAGATTTCATCAAGGATGATGAGCTTCAGTCCAACGCCCCACACTGCCCGCTGGAAGCGCGCGTGCGCGAAGTCATGACGGTCATCCACGATCATGCGCAGCGCACCGGAAAAATGGTCATGTATGCCTTTAACCTGACCGGCGATATGGATCATATCCGGCGCGGGCACGATCTGGTACTGAAGGCGGGGGGCACATGTGTGATGATCAATGTCATTCCCGTGGGGATCGCCGGGTTGATGGAACTGCGAAGGCACAGCCAGCTTCCCGTTCATGCGCACCGTGCAGGCTGGGGAATGCTGACGCGCCATCCCCTGCTCGGCATGGAATACACTGCTTATCAGAAATTTTTGCGGCTGGCCGGCGCAGATCAGCTTCATGTCAATGGACTGCGAAACAAATTCTGTGAAACCGATGCCTCTGTAATCACTTCTGCGCGCGCTGTCCTGGCTCCGCTGGGAAACATTCCGCCCTGTGTCCCTGTATTTTCCTCCGGGCAATCGGCGCGTCAGGCAGCCGACACCTACAGCGCCCTCAGGACAACCGACCTGCTCTATCTGGCAGGCGGTGGGATCATGGCGCATCCGGGCGGAGTCCGCGCAGGGGTCACCAGCCTGCGTGAAGCCTGGGAAGCCGCGCTGGAAGGGATCTCGCTGGCTGCGTATGCGCGTTCGCATCCTGCCCTGGCGCAAGCGCTGGAGATGTTCGGCTCATGACCCCATCTCCCAATCTGCTGCTGACATTCTACGGCGATGACTTTACCGGTTCCACAGATGTGATGGAGTCGCTGGTGCTGGGGGGGGTTCCCTGCGTACTTTTCCTCGAACCGCCGACGCCGGAATTTATCCGTGAGCGATTTCCGAATGTGCGCGCAGTCGGTGTGGCGGGCGTCAGCCGGTCGATGAGTCCGGCGCAAATGGACGCTGAGCTGCCAGCACAATTCTCTGCACTGAAGGCGCTCGGCGCGCCGCTCTTCCATTACAAGATCTGCTCGACATTCGACTCCTCGCCAACGATCGGCAGCATCGGCCACGCTGTCGAGATCGGGCGCAGCGTGTTCATGCCGCGCCATATTCCATTGATGGTCGGCGCGCCGATCCTCAGGCGCTATGTGGCTTTTGGCAATCTGTTTGCCACCTTTGGCGAAGTGACGTACCGAATCGACAGACATCCGACGATGCGCCATCATCCGATCACGCCGATGGATGAGGGTGACCTGCGGCTGCATCTGTCCCGCCAGACGACGAGGCGAATCGGGCTGATCGATCTGCTCACCTTGTCCGGGTCTCACGATGAAGTCGCCCGTGCATATCATAAGCGAGTCGAGGAGGGAGACGAAATCATCCTATTCGACACGCTTGACGCAAAGCATCTGCGCAGCATTGGCGAGTTGATCTGGAGCCTGCGGGGAGAACAGCCTGTCTTCGCGGTCGGATCTTCAGGTATCGAGTACGCGCTGACGACACACTGGCGGGAAACCGGCTGGCTCCGCCCGCCGGAAGCGCTGGCAAGTCCGGGTGAAGTTGAGCGCCTGCTGGTTATCACTGGCAGCGCTGCGCCCCAAACCCACATGCAGATCAACTGGGCGCTGGAGCAGGGATTCCACGGAATCCGGCTGGACAGTTCAGGGCTGATCGATCCGGCCAGGGCCGAGGATGCGCGCATCAGGGCGATCACAGAAGCTGAAGCAGCGCTGGCTGACGGCAGAAATGTCGTGATTTATTCCACCCTGGGCCCTGATGATCCAGCAATTGAGGAAACGCGCACGCAGATGCACAGGCTGGGGTTTGATCCCTCCAGCATAGGATCACGGCTGGGGGCGCAGCAGGGGATGATCCTGCGAACCTTGCTTGAACGGACTGGATTGCGTCGTGTATGTGTGGCGGGCGGCGATACCTGTGGTCATGCCGCGCGCCAGCTTGATATTTACGCGCTGGAAATTGTCATGCCAGTTGCGCCGGGATCGCCGCTCTGCCGGGCAAGATCTCATCATCCTGTCTTCGATGGGCTGGAAATTTCCCTCAAAGCCGGGCAGGTCGGAAAGCCAGACTATTTTGGCAGCATTTTGCGCGGTCGCGTGGGCTGAAAATCATCACAGATGGATCAGCGTGTTGGCTTCGGCAGACTCGTAAGCGCTGAAGACCAGCCTGAGAGTTTCAAGGTTATCTTCACCCGTGGTCTCCGGAGATTCCAGCCCCATCAGCGCACGCGCCAGATGAGCCTGGCAGGGGACTGTGCTCGCCTGCGCAACCGCATACGCCGGATCAACCCAACTGAAGCGCGGCGGAACAATCCTCCGGGCATGCGTTCCATCTGCTGTGGTGATACGCAGCCAGTAATCCGGCCCCAGCTCAGCAAACCCCTGGTCGCCTTCAACCTCGGCATACGTCTCCACCATCCGGTCATATTCGCGCCGCGTCGCATAGCTCATGACGACGATGACGGTGGCCCCGGATCGCATTCTGAGCATGATCGTGGACACGTCTTCCCCCTGAATATCCGTGTGGATCCGCTGCGTCGTCGCATAAAGCGTCTCTGCTTCTCCAAACAGCCAGCGTGCCGCATCCAGGACATGTGTGCCGATATCGGTGATGATGAACTGCCTGAGGGTCTTGAGAAATGGCTGGTTGTCAAAAACAGGAAAGCTGTTGCGGTAATCCAGCCGGGCGCGGAATACTGTGCCAATCTGACCACTGTCGAGAGCTGCCTTGAGCGCCCGCAGCGGGGCCTGCCAGCGCCAGTTCTCATTGACCAGCAGCATCACCCCTGCTTCCCGGAAATCGCGTACCAGAGCCTCCGCATCTTGCAGAGAGGGAGTCATAGGCTTCTGAACGACAGCGGGAACCCGATGCGCCAGCGCCACCTGTGCAACAGCGGCATGGGTCTCCGGGCTGGTGACGATATCGGCGAAATCGACCTTTTCTGCGGCGAACAAGGCATTCGGATCGGTGTAGACAGCAGGAATCTGAAACTGAGCCGCACGAGCCTCAGCTCTTTCCCGCTGCGGATCACAAATGGCGACACACTCAGCCAGGCCGGTTTCCCGCCAGGCATTGAGCTGAAACGGAGACCAGAAACCCGCGCCGAAGAGCGCGAAGCGCAGCTTTTCCATCAGACGATTCACTCCCGGATGTATTGTCGCAGGTAACGAACGCTTTCTTCAACCATGCTGGCTTCACGCTCGATGGTCGCTTTCATATTGATCAGGTTCGGTTCCAGCCATGTTTCAATGATGGCATTGACACTTCGCCCCCACCCCGCCAGCCGACTCAGAAGATCGGGAATATCCAGCATGCCCTGACCTGCAGGCACGCCAGTCACGATGAAGCCCATATGATGATCTGACCTGCGGACGACAAAATCCTTGACATGCAGGTTGACGACGTAGGGGCCCAGAGTGTCGATCACAACATCCGGCCCCTCCAGCGCGCCGAAAGAATTGACCGTATCCAGGCAGATGCCCACGCACGGATCATCAAGCGCAGTGATGATATCTGCCAGTGTGCGCGCCTTGAAGCGGTCATGATTTTCTACTGCCAGCGTTATGCCTGCCGAACGGCACTCAGGAAGCACGCTCCGGAGACGTTCGACGATCTGATATGGCGCTGGATGATCGTCGGCGGTATCGACGACCAGCCTGAGGATCGGCGAGCCAAACTCATGCGCCAGCCGGAGGTAAGCTGACAGATGCGCAGGGTTGATGCCGCGCGTTCCAACTTCCACCGCCACCCCAAGCTGATCAGCGAGACGGTGAAGTTCAGCGCGCCTGTCCTGATTCAGCATGTGCAGCGGCAGGTTATCTCCAAACTGCACCAGCCTCAGTCCGAGGCTGTGGGCATATTGCAGGAAGCTGAAATGGTCGAGTGGCGGTCCGGGCTGGGGGTAGCCTGGAACCCCTACTGCCCAGCCCACACCAAACGTGCCAAGTCCAAGCCGTGTCACCACCGACCTCGCCGTTACAGATTGTCCGTGATCTCGGCAACGCTCCGCTTCAATGCATCCAGATTCATGATGTTCTGCTTCCAGTCAGGGCGGAAGATCTTGTCATAAGCGTTGGCGATAGCAAGCTTCGCGCCGTCACTGAACGGAAAACCTGCAAACCCAAAGATGATCGCAAGTTCGATGCGGATATGACCGAACAGAAATTCACGCGCAGCCTCTTCCGGAACGCCCATCTCCACAGCGAGATCCAGGGCTTCCTTGATAGCCGTGATCACTGTCGCGCTGAAGGTTTCAACCAGGGCAGGTTCAAGGATCGCCATCTGCTCCACGGTGATGCGGTAATTGTTCATGACGGGGGCATAGATTGCCCGCGCGATGGCGTCCCCCTTTTCCCAGTCTTCTTCCGGTCCCCGATAGAGCGCCGAAACGATATGCTGTTTGGCATGAATACCGCCAAACCAGTCGGTTCGCGCTTCGGGCGTCGTCTCGTCGTTGAACAACGGAGGGTGGCACGGGTGACTGATGAAATAGGACAGATCCTCGCGGATTGGCATTGCTCCAGAATACGCGGCGGCAGGATCAAGCCCGATGACCATAGTGCGAGGCTTCAAGAGCGGGATGATTTCATGGGTGATATCGCCAATCAGCTTGTCCGGAATCGCCAGGATCACCGCATCTGCCACCGCAAAGGCATCATGCATCGGGGTCACGCTGACACCGCGCTGTTCCAGGTTGGCGATTCCCTGCGGGCTGACTTCAATATAGTGCATCCTGAATTCAGGGCGATCTTTCATGTTGTCCGTGATACGGCAACCCATTTTTCCGCCCGCGCCCATGAGTGCAATTGAAACCATGATGGAAGTCCTTATTTTACAGTCGGCGAAATCTGCTGTGTGATAGGTCGGATAAACCGACGTTTCAGCCGCGCGGATGTCGTCTCGCGCAGGCTGTCCAGAAACACGGCAATGAAGATGATGACGGCGCGCACCATCGGCTGGAGATACAGATTGACATTGTTGAACACCAGCCCCGCCTGCACCATCTGGGTGAGCAGCGCACCAAATACCGCCCCGAACACATTGCCGACACCGCCAAACAGGCTGGTTCCTCCGAGCACGGATGCGGCAATGGCATCAAACTCACGCCCTTCGGCGAATGAACGATCCAGGCGACCGATCTGCGAGATCAGAATGAAGCCGGCGAGCGCCGCACATACACCGCTGAAGATGTATACCAGCGCATACACCCGTTCCGTTTTGATCCCGGCTTTCTTGGCAGCTTCAACATCGTTGCCCACCGCGTAAATCTGGCGTCCGATAGGGGTGCGGTTCAGCAGAATGTAGGCAGCGATGACCACGATGACGAATACGATGACGGGCATGGGCAGCCCAAAGACCGGCGTCTGCCCGAACTGGAGCATACGCTCCGGAAAGTCGATCTGCCGGCTTTCGGTCAGCGCAGTCCCTAGCCCGCGGCCGATGACAAGCGTCGCCAGCGTGACCATGAACGGAACGATCCTGAGCCGGATGACGGCGAAGGCGTTGACTGCACCATAGATCGCCCCCACCGCCAAAGCCACAAGCAGCGCAGGGAAAACCTCAAGCCCGCTCTGCCGCATCAGCAAACCGGCGATAACCGAGGACAGATACATGTTTGAACCGACGGACAGATCGATGCCGGCGGTGAGCAGCACAAAGGTCATCCCAACCGCGATGATACCGGTGTAAGACGACTGTTTGATGATGTTGTTGAGCACACTGTCCGGCTCGAAGAAACGCGGCGAAGAAAGACCAAAGATCACGAATACCGCCACGAACAGGACGATGGTCGAATGGTTGAGCAGCCAGCGAGGAAGACTACGCAGATTCATGGATCGCTCCTTCCCGGAAAGCCGCGCGCAGAATGGCTTCGGCCTCAAACTGATCGCGGTGGAACTCTCCGAAGATTTCCCCACGGCTCATCACCAGAATGCGATCGCACATGCCCATCAGTTCCTCAAGTTCAGAACTGATAAACAGAACCCCGCTTCCCCCGGCAGCAAGCTGATCGATGATGCTGTAAATTTCGTACTTTGCGCCGACATCAATGCCGCGTGTTGGCTCATCCATGATGAAGACGCGCGGCTCGCTCAGCAGCCACTTGGCGATCACCACCTTCTGCTGGTTGCCCCCGCTCAGCGCCTTGGCTGACTGCGTCTGAATATTGGCGCTTTTGAGCTGAAGCGCCACCGCGGCGCTCTGGGCGCTGGCGTTCATGTGCTCCTGATTGACGACCTGAAGCGGTGTTCGCGCAAATTCGGGCAGCGCCACCAGGGCGATATTGTCAGCAATGGCGACATTCATCAGCAGACCTTCCTCACGCCGATTCTCGGTGACGAAGGCAATGCCCTCCTGAATGCTGCCGCGCGCGGAACGCTTCTGGACACGCTTCCCGTTGATGACGACCGCGCCTTCCTCCAGCGGATCCAGCCCGTAAATCATGCGTGCCAGCTCGGTACGCCCGGAACCCATCAGACCGAATAAGCCGACCACCTCATTGCGATGTACGGTGAAGTTGATCGCATCGACAATCCCGCGGGCAGAAACATTTTCAAGCTCCAGCAGCGGAACCTCCGTCGGCGTCGTCGTGCGCGGCGGGTAGAGGTTATCGAGGTTGCGCCCTACCATCATCGAGATCATGCGCCCCACATTGAATTCATCGACGTTGCCCTGCCCGACCAACTGCCCGTCACGCATGACCGCGATGCGGTCGGCAAGAGCAAGCACATCGTTGAGGATGTGCGAGATATAGATCATCGCCTTGCCCTCCTCACGCAAACGACGCAGCAGGGCGAACAAGATCTCGGTCTCACGCACCGTCAAGGACGTGGTGGGTTCATCGAGGATGATGAGCGACGCATCCAGATACAGGGCACGAGCGATCTCGACGAGCTGACGTTCTCCCGGCGAGATGCGGTCGATCTTCATATCAGGCGAGAGATGGAGACCGACCAGTTCCAGCGCCTTCTGTGCCCTGGAACGCACCTCGCCCCAATTTACCAGGTGAAGAAACCCCAGCCTGCGCGCCGGGAACTCATCGATGAGAATGTTCTCGGCAATCGACAGATTGGTGAACAGATTGAGTTCCTGATGGATAAATGCGATCTTCGAGTCGTGCGCCTCCGCGGGTGTGCGCGGCGCGTAGGGTTTCCCATGAACTGTCATTGTGCCGCTGTCAGGGATGACGACGCCGCCGATGATATTCATCAGCGTGGATTTGCCAGCGCCATTCTGCCCAATCAAACCGAGAATTTCGCCGGGCTGAACATGAATGCTCACGTTGTCAACAGCGGTAATGCCAAAGAAGGCTTTGCTGACACCGCGTGCCTCCAGGACTGGTTGAGCCGTCATGCGCGCGCCTCCCGCTGAATCAGCCGCGTGCGCGTGATATCGATCAGCGCGGCGAGCAGGATAATGCACCCTTTGGCGGCATCGATCACAAAAGGTGAAAGGCGCATGGCGTTCAGCACATTGAGCAGCAGCGTAAAGAACATCACGCCGAAAAAGGTTCCTTTGACGCTGCCCTTCCCGCCAAAAAGGCTGGTTCCGCCGATGACCGCAGCGCCGATGATATCAAGCAGAATGTTGCCGCTCCCCAGCGAAGGCTGCCCAATCCCCAGGCGGGCAGAATAGAGGATGGACGCCACTGCCGCGCAAAACCCGCTGAACATGTAGACAAGCAGAATGACTCGTTTGTCCGGGACGCCGGAAACCCGTGATGCGCGTTTGTTGGTGCCGATGGCGATCATGTAGCGTCCGAAGACCGTCCGCCGAAGCAAAAATGCGGCTGCAAGTGCCAGGACCAGCGTGATCACAAATGGATATGTAACTGCGGGAAGGATCTCCCGCCGAGGGATCTCCGGTGTCAGCTTGGGCCCCAGATAGATGGAGACGAGATCTCCGCTGCCGAGCGTAGTGAAGGCTTCCGGAAGCCCTGAAACATTGCGCGACGCCGTCAGCCACAGGGCAAAGGAGCCGAAGAAGATCAGCGTGACGAGCGTAACCATGAAAGGAGTCATGTTGAAGCGCGTGATGGCAAAACCGTTGAATAAGCCGATCAGCGCCCCCACAGCAAGCATGGCAAAGACACCCACGGGCACGGCAAATTCACTGCCGCCCAGGATGCCACCCTGCTCGCCGATCAATGTCCCCCAGAGCGGGCTTTTATCGAACGTGGCAGCGTCGAGCGTAGTCGCCATGATCAGCGCGCCGATGACGCTGGTAATTCCCATGACGGCTCCCTGCGACAGGTCAATTCCGCCAACGATCAATACGAAGGTCTGACCAATCGCAACAGCAAAGAGCGGCCACATGTTGCCAAACTGATTCGCGATATTGCCGGGCAGACGCAGCGTCGGGTAAATGAGAGATGCGACTACAAAGAAGATGATCGTCAGAACAAGAATGAAATAGTCGGACAGCATCAGCCTGCGAAAGGCGGTCGTGACGGCGTTCCCACGCCGAAGCGGGGCTTTCAGTTCAACGCGAAATGCTGTGGATGCGCCGCCTGATAAAGTCGGCGCGCGTTCTTCAATCGTCACCACGGTTAACCTCGTTCTGTTCGTGCATAGTTCCGGTCAGGGGTGCGGAGTTGTTCCGCACCCCTCTGATTTTAGACACGAACCGGATCTATTGGTCGAGGAATCCCTGATCCAGCAGCGTGCAGCCCCACATGTTGTCACGCTCCCAGATGAAATTGCCCGCGGTGAGGGCAAAGCCGGGATCGAGACGGACTTCATTCGGCTGGGTGTTGCCCGCAGCGATCGCGTCGAGAATGCCGTCAAGGGTGAGTTCGGCTTCCAGGAACAGGTCCTGAACACCGGTCGCATCCACGTATCCTTCTTCGATCAGACGGCAGGCGGTGGCATCACCGTCAAGGCCGGCAAGCAGCACGTGACCGGACTGACCGGAAGGAACCCACATACCGCGCGGTTCCAGAACCGAGCGAATCGTCGGGAACAGGAAGTCAGAGGACGTGAAGATGAAATCCACTCCCGGATTGGCGGTGATGGCAGATTCCAGATTGGCCAGCGCTGTGGCCGCATCCCACTCCGTCGCCACTTCGATCGGCGTGTTGAACATCCCCGGATAGCGCTCGTTGTAACGGTTGATCACGTTGAAGAAACCATCACGACGACCGATGGCGTTCGTATCCTGAAGCGCGCCAACAAGGATGAGCGGGGTGATCGGCTCGCCCGTCACTTCGAACTGACGCAGCGCCTTCTGGGCGATGAATTCGACTGCCTGCTCGGTAGCGCTCACGTTGTCGGCGACGACGATGATGCCGCGCGCGCGATCATTCGGGGGACGATTGAAAACCGCGATGGGGATATCGGCTGCCTGAGCTTCGTTGACGATGGTCACAGCACTGTCACCGTCCTGCGGGATGATGATAATGCCATCAACGCCCTGCGCGATGCATTCGCGCACCTGCTCAAGCTGGCGATTCGGATCTTCGTTGGCATTGTATTCGAGCACTTCAACGCCCATGTCACGCAGGGTGGTGGTGATTGCGAGATGGCCCGCAACCCAGAATTCCGTCTCAAGGTCCTGGAAGCCGAAGCAGATCGTGACATCAGACTGCGCACGAACGGCTCCAAAGATCGTCATCATGAACAGGGCCAGGGTACTGAGGGTGAGGCTGATTTTCCTAAACATCTTTCTTCTCTCTTCGTTGACAAAACAGGAAAAGGATGAGTTGGCTTGAACAATCAACCGTTCGGCAGGCTCCTTTCACAAGGCATAGACAAGGCTGCTCCGGCAGCGTCATGGTGTAAGGGCATAAATCTGCACACCATTCAGATCACACCGCCAGCGGCGGATATCTGACATCACAGAGAACTTGCATATTGTATACAATTTCGGGCTTTTTAAGATCATTTTGCCCCCGTCCTGATTTTGCGAATCGAGAACGTACACTCGTTCGCCACCCGCTGATTGACCTGGCGGTTCAGATGCATGACCGCTTCCAGATCGCGGCGTGCATAAGCGTCCACGATAGCGGTGTGATCACGGATTGCCAGATATTCGTCATAATCGGGAATGCCCTCCGCCCGGATATAAAGAACCGCGGCGATCTGGGCGACGATCTGACGCCAGTTCTGCGCCAGAATGGCATGCTGGCTGCGATCGACGATATACTGATGAAAGGACATGTCGATCGAGCGTACCTGTTTGAAATCGCCCCGTGCGATCGCCGTGCGCTGCTGCTCAATCGAGCCATACAGACGGGCGAAATCTTCATCGTCCAGAGACTGAATGATGCGCTCGGCGGCAAAATTCTCCAGGTTGGTGCGCATGGAGAAGATCGCCTCCACGTCCGCTTCAGTGAAGCTGCGCACGAAGCTGCCACGGTGAGGCTGAGAGACGACTAGTCCGTCACGTTCAAGCAGAATGAGCGCCTCGCGCACAGGTGTGCGGCTGACGCCGAGCTGTGCTGTCAGGCTGTTCTCCACGATGTGATCGCCGGGCTTCAGACGCCCTTCAATGATCGCAGTGCGGATCTGCTCAACCACCTGCTCACGCAGGCTGACCGGTTGTATGACAGAAAAGGACATATCTTCCCCGGCACGAACGCAACAAGACATCTATTTCAGAACAGAATAATCATATATTGTATACAGCATACAAAATCACATGTCAAATTTTGGATCACAAATTGCCCCTTTTCCCCGCCAAACCTGATATTCGCGCTTGTGTAAGCCTGCACTTATTTGCGACAACGCTGGTAAGGTGGCTAGAATGTGGACTCAGGGAGGCAATCACAATTGTCTTGAAAGTTCAAAATAGAAGTAGGGAGAGGACTGAAATGAAATTTCGCCTGTTCTTTGTTCTGGTATTGGCACTTACTGTTTCCGCGTTCAGCGTTTCTGCCCAGGATACGGTCGAACTCCGGCTGGTCTGGTACAACGATGGCAACGAAGGTGAGGTCATCCGCGATCTGCTTGACCGGTTTGAAGCCGATAATCCTGATATTCGCATCGTCATCGATACCCTGCCCTATGCCGATCTGCACACCACCCTGCAGGCTCAGGTAGAAGCCGGCGAAGCGCCGGATCTGGCGCGCGTCAACGATGTGGCACGCTTCCACGGGCAGTATCTCGATCTGACCCCGTATGTTGCTGATCCGGATTACTATCTGACCAATTTCCCGGAAGCCGTGCTCGATTCGCTGCGCGCCAACGCAGATGACAACGGGCTGTATGGCTTCCCGCTCCAGTTCAGCGTGACGATCCCCTTCATCAACCGGACACTGTTTGAGGATGCGGGCATTGAAGTTCCGGCAGGAGACGCCACCTGGGATGAGTGGATCGCCGCCGCCACCGAGGTCGCCGAAGCGACGGGCACGCCTTACGCCGTGGCGATCGACCGCACCGGTCACCGCTTCTGGGGTTTCTCGATCCCGTATGGCGCAAACTACTATGATGAGGATGGCAATTTCCTGATCGACACCGAAGGCTTCCGCGCCGCCGCCGAAGAGCTGATCCGCTGGAATCGCGAAGGGCTGACTCCGCCGGAAGTCTGGGCAGGTTCGGGTGGAGCCTATGTTGCCGCCACCGAGTATTTCATCAATGAGCAGGTTGTGCTGTACTACGCCGGCACGTGGCAGATTCAGAACTTCACCAACAACATCGGCGACCGCTTCGACTGGGAACTGATCCCGAATCCGATGGGCCCAGCCGGGAAGACGGGTATTCCGGGCGGCTCGCTGTTCGTGAGCTTCGCAGGGACGCGCTATCCTGAACAGGTCGGCCGCGTGATGGATTATCTGACATCGGAAGATGTGCTGGCGGAATTCTCGGCACGGACGCTGTTCATCCCCGGTCATCTCGGTCTGGTTGAGCAGGGTATCGAGTATCCGGCGAGCAACGAAGCGCTGAATACGGCGCTGGCGGAGATCCCTGAAATCGACGCCCAGGCATTTGCCTTGCAGTACAGCCCGTTCACGTTCGTGCTCAATCCTGAAATCCGTGATCGCCTGAGCCAGGTGATCGTGGGTGAGATCACGCTCGACGAGGCGATCACGCTGATCCAGACTCGTATCGATACCGCCGTCGCCGAAGCCGGCATGTAAAAAACCGAATCCATACCGGAGGGGCATCTTCGGGTGCCCCTCTTGCTTTGTCTGCAAAGGAGATCGTATTGGCTCCGTTCGAAGAGACCGTCTCAGCGACGCGCGCAGGCAGGCTCGACAATCTCGGCGATACGATCATGCGCATCATCACACTGCCGCTGGCGCTGATCGATATCTTCATGTCCGCCCTCCAGCGCCGCACCGGCATTCAGCGCTTCGGCTATATCTTCGTCATCCCCAACCTGCTGATCTTCGGCATCTTCATCATCCTGCCGATGCTGCTGAACTTCTTCTACGCTTTCACGACCGGCACATCCATCCTGCCGGAAAATCGCACGTTCGTCGGTATGGCGAATATCAGCCAACTGCTGACATGCGAGGATTACTCACGTCCGCTGACGTGTAATCAGGATCTGTTCTGGCGCGGGGTTGGCAATACAGCGCGATTCGTCCTGTTTGAGGTCACGCTGATCGTTGCGCTGGCGATGATCACCGCTCTGGCGCTCAACCGAAA
>SZPD01000496.1 GCA_030263515.1 Anaerolineae bacterium CFX9
CCAACAGTCAAAACGGGTAGAGGCTATCAGTCATCGGGTGATAGTTTTAGCCAGGGAAGCTAGAGCGAGCCTCATCGCTCAGGTGAATATTTATTATGAATTATCTCACATTTCGTCCGGCGAGACAATTTCCAATCTCCAACTCCGGAGCATCAAATAGGGTAAGTCAGTATAAAGTGAACTGGAATCGTCGCCAACTTCATCGCCAGCGGTTTCTTAGGTCTCCTGCCCATCTCCTGTAATTCGTTTGCTCATGACTTTAGACACTTTCAGTCAGCCGCCATCTGGAAGGTTTTTGATTCCTGCGCAAAACGCCTCATCCGCTTGACAGACTAACGCCATTCGCTTATCCTAATGCAAATAGGAATGACAACTGTCATTAGAAACCTGGTGGGGTTTATTGTATGCAGCAAGCCAGACCTATCCTCACGCCGGAAGAACGGCGGCAGCGCAATCACGACGAAATGAGCGCGGCGATACTCCAGGCGGCCCGCGATGTTATGCGGACGAACGGTGCGGCCGATCTCAATTTGCAGGAAATCGCACGCCGCGTTGGCATGCGGGCACCTTCTCTATATACATACTTCCCCAGCAAGGCGGCCATCTACGAGGCGTTGTTTGAGATGGGAATGCGGATGTACGGCGACCAAATGGAGGCGCTGCACGCTCAGTATGGCGCTACATGGGCAGGTATTGAGCAGGCAATGGAGAATTACCTGAACTTCGCCATCGAAAACCCGGAGCTGTATCAACTGCTGTTCGAGCGGCCCGTTCCCGGTTTTGTGCCGTCGCCGGAAGGCATGCTGCAGGCAAATCGGCTCATTGACATTGCACGAAACATCGTGAGAGAAGCGATTGAAGCCGGCATGCTGAGAGCCGATATCCCAGCAGATAAGTACATGAATATATTCATCGCCATCAGCCACGGGTTAACCGCACAGCACATGGCCAATGAGCCGCATTTGCCCGCCGGATCCGGTCGCTTTGGCAGCCTGATCCCGGACATGATAGCCCTGATCCGGCAGGTCTGGTCACCACCGCAGGCGGAATAGAATCCATCGTCACGCGATATCTCACCACGGAGGGCAAGCGCATGCAGCAGGTATATACACCAGATCAGGCAAACACAGACCAGCTGACGGATGGAGCGGGCATCCCCGCGCTGACACGTGCTGAAGCCGCATCAATGGCCGAAGAAGAACTGAAGCGCTTCCTGGCGCTGTTGGAAACACTCACGGATGCAGACTGGAGTCAGCCAACCGCATGTACTCTGTGGACGGTGAAGGACATTGCCGCTCACCAGGCCGCTCATGTGTACGGATTCACCAGCCGTCGCGCCTTCTTTTCCCAGCTCAGCCCCAGGAAGCTGCGCCTGTACCTCAAGCAAGGCTTCAACCTACTTGATGCATGGAATCAGTCGCAGGTTGATCTGCGCCGCGATTTAAGCCCGGCTGAGTTGATCGCCGAAATCCGACATCATGCTTCAGACTCGCTCCGAAATCGGAGCCGCATCATCCCCGGTCTGCTGCGTGACATTCCACTGCCACTGCCGGGACTGGATCAGCCGCGCTCCCTCGCCTACGTGATAGATTTGATCTATACCCGCGATATGTGGATGCATCGCGCCGACATCTGCACAGCGACCGGACGCAACATGGACATGGATGGAACCTATGATGCGCGTCAGGTGGCGCTGATCATACGCGACCTGGCGCAGAAGGCAGTTCATGGGCTGGGTGGATACAGCGCCGAACTCACGATCAGCGGCGCGCCGGGAGGCAGCTTCCGCATAGGTTCCGGCGCAGCGCCTGAAGCCCTGGTCGCGATGGATGCGCTCACGCTGGGGGAGCTGACTTCGGGACGCGCGAAGGCTGCCGAACTGCTGCCCAGCGGGCGCATCAGCCAGAGCGGCGATCTCGAACTTGCGCGGCAGGTGGTGAAGTTTATGGAAAACCGCGTCTTGTTCTGAACGCGGCTGTCATTTCCCTGCACTTACCGCACCCCCAGCTTATCGATCTCCTCTAACGGCTGCTCAGCTTTGGGCGAGCGATCGATCAGCGCGATGACATGCGAAGCCGCGGGCGCGCTCAGAATGAAGAACAGACCGAGCAGCAGCAGCCGCGG
>SZPD01000071.1 GCA_030263515.1 Anaerolineae bacterium CFX9
CGAAGGCGGCGCGCGGGCAGGGATGGTTGCGCCGGATGATACAACGTTCGAATATGTGAAGGGTCGCCCTCATGCGCCGAAAGGGGCTGAGTGGGATGCGGCAGTTGCGAAGTGGCGCCAGCTTCCCAGCGACGAAGGCGCTGTATTTGACGCCGAAATCGTGCTCGACGCCAACACACTGACCCCGATGATCACCTACGGCACGAATCCCGGTATGGGGATGCCGATTGATGCCCGCGTTCCCGATCCGGATCACCTGACCGATGTCAGCGAGAAGATGGCGTTGGACAAGGCGCTGCGCTATATGGATCTCCAGCCCGGTCAGTCTCTGCTCGGCAAGCCGGTCGATGTCGTTTTCATCGGAAGCTGCACCAACTCCCGAATCACAGACCTGCGTGAAGCAGCGAAGATGCTCAAGGGCAGGCGCGTGGCAGACAGCCTGCGCGTCATGGTTGTGCCGGGATCCCAGCAGGTGAAGCGCCAGGCGGAAGCCGAAGGATTGGATCAGATTTTCCGCGATGCCGGGGCAGAATGGCGTGAAGCCGGGTGTTCCATGTGCATCGCGATGAACGGCGATCAGTTAGCGCCGGGGCAGTATGCCGTCAGCACCAGCAATCGCAATTTTGAGGGACGCCAGGGGAAGGGTGGGCGCACTTTCCTCGCCAGCCCGCTTACGGCGGCGGCGACGGCGCTGCGCGGTGTGGTGACGGATCCGCGAGAGATCGTCGGCGAACGTACCATCGAGGTGGTGAGCTAATCATGGAAAAAGTGACAACTTTCACGGGTAAGGTCGTTGCGCTGGCGATCAACGACATCGATACTGATCAGATCATTCCGGCTCGTTATCTCAAGGTCACCGACAAGAATGGTCTTGGAGAAGCCTGCTTTGCGGACTGGCGTTATGAGGGCGACGGCACGCCTAAGCCTGATTTCCCGCTGAACAAGCCTGAACACAAGGGCGCGTCGGTTCTGATCGGGGGTCACAATTTCGGCTGCGGCAGCTCGCGGGAGCATGCGCCGTGGGCGCTGATGGGCGCGGGATTCAAGGCGGTGGTCAGCACGTATTTTGCCGACATCTTCCGCAACAATGCGCTCAAGAATGGTCTGCTGCCTGTGATCGTGGACGAAGAGACGCACAGGCAGTTGATCAGCCTGGCTGAGGAAGATGCCGAGACACGGGTGACCGTCGATCTGGCTTCGCAAACACTCACCCTGCCAGATGGGCGCAGCGTGACCTTCCCGATCGACGGATTTTCCAAGCACTGCCTTCTGAACGGGGTTGATCAGCTTGGCTATCTGCTCAGTCTCGATGAGTCGATTGCCGGGTACGAAGCCGAGAATCCCGCACGGGTGAATACGCTGGCATTCAGTCAGAATTAAGGAGCCATCATGCAGGTCGCCGTTTACGATACGACACTGCGCGACGGGACGCAGAGAGAGGGTATCTCGCTCTCTGTGGCGGATAAACTGCGGATCACCCGCATGCTGGATGAACTCGGCGTGCATTATATTGAAGGGGGGTGGCCAGGTTCCAACCCGAAGGATGCCGCCTACTTCGATGCAGTCAGGAACGTCCCTCTCAAACATGCGCGCATCGCGGCGTTCGGGTCTACATGCAGAAAGCATGTTGCGCCGGAAAATGATTCCAACATCCGGGCGCTGATTGATGCAGATACACCCGTAGTCACTGTCGTCGGCAAGACATCCATGCTTCATGTGACCGATGTGCTCCAGACGACGCCTGACGAAAACCTGCGCATGATTCGCGAAAGCATCGCCTATCTGCGCAGCCTCGGCAAGGAAGTGATCTACGATGCCGAGCATTTCTTCGACGGCATCAAGCTGGATATGGAATATGGCATGGATACGCTGCGCGCGGCGTCTGACGGTGGGGCGCATGTCATCACGCTGTGTGATACCAACGGCGGTACACTGCCGTGGGAGGTTGCGCAGTTTGTCCGCATGGTGCAGGAACTGTTTCCCCAGATGGTGCTGGGCATTCATACGCACAATGATGCGGAACTGGCGGTCGCCAATACGCTGGCGGCAGTTCAGGCGGGCGCAGTTCAGGTGCAGGGGACGATCAATGGCTATGGTGAACGGTGTGGCAATGCCAACCTGTGCAGCATTATTCCTGATCTTCAGCTCAAGATGGGGTATGAATGTCTGCCACCGCAGAATCTGCGCAACCTGACCGTCGTATCGCGTGCCGTTGCCGAAATTGCCAACCTGGCCCCGGACAATCATCTTCCTTACGTCGGCAAGAGTGCGTTTGCCCACAAGGGCGGAATCCACGTCGCGGCGATCCGTCGTAATGTGGACAGCTATCAGCATATCGATCCCGATCTTGTTGGGAATGAGATGCGCGTACTGGTGAGCGATCTTTCAGGGCAGGGCAACCTGCTCAGCAAAGCTGAGGAATTCGGCCTCGATGTCACCTCAACAGAAGCCGTCAAGGTGCTCGACGAGATCAAGCGGCTGGAGAGCCAGGGATATGTGTTCGAGGGGTCTGAAGCGTCGGTCGCCATACGTCTCTACCGCGCGCGCCCGGAATACAAGCCGCTCTTTACCCTGATCGACTTCACGACCATCGTTGAAGATCGCCGGGGGCGTGGCTCGATCGCAGAAGCGATGGTCAAGCTGGAAATCGATGGCGAAGTCGTGATCACTGCTGCTGAAGGCAACGGGCCTGTCAATGCGCTCGACCTGGCGCTGCGCAAGGCGTTGATGCCGCAGTATCCTCAGATTGCCGACTTTCAGCTTGCCGATTACAAGGTGCGCATCCTTGATGGCAGCAGCGGCACAGCGGCGACGACCCGCGTGATGATCGAAACCCAGAACGGCGGCAAACGCTGGGCGACCGTTGGGGCAGGGGAAAATATCATCCGGGCAAGCTGGCTGGCACTGGTGGACAGCGTCGAATATGGGCTGTGTCTGGCGGCAGACGAAAAGCACGCAGAACATATTAAGTGATATAGTCGGTTGACATATCAAAACGGATGGGTGTAATCTGCTTTGTATGAGGTCGAAAGGATAATCTCATGCTAACGCAGGCGACAGTCTATCCAACGGTTCCGGCTCATGATATCGGTCGCGCCCGCGAATTCTACGAACAGAAACTGGGGTTAAGCCCGCTGCGAGAGCTTGCCGAAGGCGTGCTGTATCAGCTTTCTGGCGGAACTCTGCTGTACCTGTATCCTTCCCAGTGGGCGGGTACTGCGGGGCACACGGTCGCCAGCTTCATGGTCAGCGATATTCACGCTGTCGTATCTCATCTGCGGGCGCGCGGCGTTCGGTTCGAGAATTATGACTTGCCGGGCTTGCGCACTGTGGATGGCATTGCTGAACTGGATGGCGAATATGCCGCATGGTTCAAGGATACGGAAGGCAATATCCTTGCGATAGGGCAGTTCACTTCCTGAACCAGCACAAGGCTTGTGACAGATGCAAAATGGGGTCGAGCCGTGTATATTCGGCTCGACTTTTTGCTGGATTTATCCGTGAAGGGATGTGAAACGTCATGAAGGCGAATATTGCTGTGCTGCCGGGGGATGGGGTGGGCGTGGAAGTGACTGCCGCGGCCGTCCGGGTGCTTGAGACTGTAGCAGTGCGGCATGGGCACGAGTTTGTTTTTCAGGAGGGGCTGATCGGCGGGATCGCCATCGATCGCACGGGCAGCGCGCTGCCGGATGAGACGATCGCTCTGTGCGAGCAGACAGCCGCCATCCTGCTTGGCGCTGTCGGCGGACCTCAGTGGGACAACCCTACAGCAGCCGTTCGTCCCGAACAAGGACTGCTCCGCATTCGAAAACACTTTAACCTGTTTGCCAATCTCAGACCGGTCAAGGCATATCCTGCCCTGGCTCAGCATACCCCGCTCCGCCCAGAACTCCTTGAAGGCGTCGATATGCTGTTCGTCCGCGAGCTGACAGGGGGCATCTATTTCGGTCCCCGGCAGGAGCAGGGCGACAGCGACTCGGCGTATGATACAGAGCTGTACACTGTGCCGGAAGTGGAGCGTGTTGCTCATGTGGCTTTCCGAGCTGCCCAGGGGCGGCGCAAAAAAGTGACCAGTGTAGATAAAGCCAATGTACTCGCTTCAATGCGGCTGTGGCGGCGCACCGTCGTCCGTGTTCATGAGGACTATCCCGATGTGACGCTGGAGCATGGGCTGGTGGACTCGTGTGCCATGCACCTGATCACACGTCCCGCGAGTTTTGACGTTCTCGTCGCCAGCAACATGTTTGGCGATATCCTGAGCGATGAAGCCTCTGTACTGGCCGGATCGTTGGGGATGCTGCCTTCAGCGTCGCTGGGTTCGGGCACAATGGGGCTGTATGAGCCAGTTCATGGATCCGCGCCAGATATTGCCGGGCAGGGCAAAGCCAATCCGACCGGTTCGGTGCTCAGCGCGGCGATGCTGCTTCGTTACAGCCTCGGTCTGGAAGCAGAGGCTCAGGCGGTCGAGAAAGCCATTGAGAAGACCCTGGCAGATGGCGCGCGGACGGCGGATATCGCGCCGCGCGGCGGCTCGTGGATCAGTACAGGCGAATTTGTGGATGCGCTGATCGCCAATCTCTAGCTGGTGAGGATGAAATACCACAGGATGCCGGGCAGCACGTTCCCCGGCATCATGACCTTTGCCCGTCTGAGTTCAGATCAGGTCAGTTACGTCGTGCGATGGGGTATCGCCGCCGCTTCCGCTGCGCTGCGACTCATGGAGTTCGCTCAGGCAGAGGGCAACGACGCCGAATGCCAGGCGTCTCGCGCCGATCGACAGCGTGTCCCAGGTGACGGCGCGCAGCGCGCAGAAGGCCAGCGCGGCGTCAAATTCTTCGCGCTGTCCCGGCGTCGCCAGGCACTGATGGACGACGCGCTGAATTGCGATCACTGGCTCCAGCACATTCAGAATGGAAACGGGCAGATCGTCCAGCGCTTCCAGATGATGCACAGCGCTCAGGGCACGCAGGGTATAACGTACAGCATCCCAGTCACTGCCGACAGCGCCAGAGACGATCTCGCTCAGCACGCTGACTTCAAGGGTGGCCCAGTCGAACAGCGTATGACCGTTGCGGGTGTGGGAAAAATCGATCAGAAAAGGACTCTGATTGATGCCGACCAGGATGTTGCCCAGGTGAAGATCGCCGTGGATTTTGCTGACTGAGCCGCTGATCGGGCGATCCAGCAGTTCATCGTAATGGCGCAGCGGGTTGGGCAGCGTATGATCCCGTTCCCAACCCGGAATCAGCGCACTGAGCATGCCGAAGTCTGGCTCCAGCTTCTCGACCGCGTTGAAAAGCGCCAGGTCGCGCGTGTTGATGATACGCCCTCCGATCGATTCGACAATCTCACTTCGGTAGTAGGCATCCTGCGCAAGATTCAGCCCGCGAACCTCGATAGTATAGGCACGGCGCGCCGCCTCGGAACCCTTGCCAACAGCGATCTGGATGACATTGCGGTCGCGATAAACCCGCATGACCGTGAAGTCCTCAATTTTCACGAAGTCGCCGCTGCTCAGCGCGCGCAGCTTGTTGCGGCGGATCGGATCCCGGATGGTGTAGGCATCATCGGGAAGCTGCTCTGAGAACTCGATGGTGAGCAGCGGCGGCAGCAGCCAATCGTATTCGGACCACATCTGGAATCGGAACGGGCGGCGCTGATTCCACCACGTTCTGCCAAAACTGGGGAACAGGCTGTTCTCAATCCACTGTCCCAGCGGCGTTGTCCCTAACTGCCATGACTGGATGCCGCCGCCCGTCTGATGAGGGCGATATTCCGAGACGAAGGTGTATTTGAGACCGGCAAGGCGGGATGTTTCTGCCGTGGTGGGGCTTTCTACGAGGCGGGCGGTCAGCGCGGGCAGAGATGTGCGCACATACTGATCGTAGCGGTTGGCTTCATCGAGGATGATGTCCGACTGATCGATCTTGACCACGACCGGTGCATCCTCCATATCATCTGCACTGATCGGGGTGACGAGCAGGACGAGCGCCTGCGTATAGCCCCCGTAGAGGCGGCTCTCAAGGCGAATCCGTTCATAGCCGCGGAACATCCGGCGCAGGATCAACCGGTGTTCGTCGGTCACAGAGTCGATATCGCTGAAACTCTCGCCGATTTCAATCGGCAGGACAAACTGATGGCTGGCGTTGTCATCCACATAGCCATCAATGTCTGCCGCGAAAGCATCCAGATCGATGTGAAGTCTGGAGAGGACGCGCACGGGGATGTTATCGCGCTCTTCGAGAATCGCTTTGAGCAGATCGCGTTCGCCTATCTCGACACGACCATCTTCCAGCGCCAGATCGTTGGCGATACTCAGCACGATATCAGCGCGCGGCGTGTTGGGCATTCCTGCCCACAAGCGCTGCCGCGTCCCTTTGCCAGTCTGCCGTCGAATGGAGTCGATCACATAGCTCGCGGTCAGCCCACGGCTTTCCAGCAGGCTGGTGGCGATTCCCCCCGGAACTTCAAGCAGCCCGATGAACAGATGCTCCACGCCGAGATAGAAATGCTGCATCCGGAAGGATTCCTGACGCGCGTTGATCAGAATGTCACGGATGGCGATATCAGGCATCGGCTATTCCACCGGCTGGATACGCATCCACGTGCGCCCGACGCGGAATAATTGTCCGGGTCGCAGCGGGATGGGAGTCTGAACCTGGTTGTCGTCGTCTTCATCTGCGATGAACGTGCCGTTCTTGCTCTGGCAGTCTTCGAGCAGCCAGTGCCCAGCCCGCAGGATCAGCCGCGCATGATACCGCGAGCTGAATGTGTCATGACGCAGGCAGATATCGTTGTCATCGCGCCGGCCGAGCCGCAGGATCCAGCCGGGGCTGCTGCCTTCCAGGTCGATAATTCCGTCGCCGTTCTCGGCGTCGAAGGAGAGCAGCGTGCCGTCATCGACGCCGCTCATGATCATGATTTCCACGCGGTAAGGCTCAAACTGATCCATGCTGCTGCCGATCCCGAAGGTCGTTTTCAGGTTGCATACCATACTTCAGTATACCGACGTATCGGATTCGCCGCCTAGTCTTTTATTTGTTGTTTGCCGACTTGTCAAAACTTCAGCTTCATGATATTGTTTGCAGCAACATGCCCTATACGAATGTCTCTTATCCAGAGCGGTGGAGGGAATCGGCCCTGTGAAACCGCGGCAACCCCCGTTTCGGCGGGAAGGTGCCAAGTCCGGCAGAGTTTTCTGGAAGATGAGAGCGGTGGTTCTGACCCATCAGAACGCTACCTCCAAGAGACTTCATGCCGAAGTCTCTTTTTTTTCACCGCACCTCCGAGACCATGTACCAAAAGGGCTGAATTGTCAGGGAAGGCTTGAGGAGAAACCTCACATGGCACGACAGTGGAATTCCCCGCAGTCCGGAGATGGTGGAATCGATAAACGGGTCAGCGATTTGTTTGATCGCGGCGCACAGGACGAACAGGCTCGCTCGCGTGAGCAGGGAGTGGGAACGCGCGCGGTTCATGGCGGCGCGCAGCGCGGCAAGGCGTTCAATTCGCTGACCACGCCAATCGTCCAGACCGCTACGTATACGTTCAGCGACACCCAGGACCTGATTGATTTCATGGACAGCAAAACCTGGGGAGATGGTAACGATCGTGAGGAATATGGTCGTTACGGCAATCCGACCGTCGCAGCAGTTGAGCGCAAACTGGCGGCGCTTGATGGTGGCGATGATGCCGTGCTCTACGCTTCGGGCATGGCGGCGATCACGTCCACGCTTTTAACGATCCTTCCGGCTGGAGCGCACATCGTCATCACAGATGACTGTTACCGCCGAACCCGCCAGTTCTGCCTCACCTTTCTCAAGCGCTTTGGCATTGAGACAACGGTTGTCCCGATGGGCGATTATGCGGCGATGGAAGCCGCGATCATCCCCAAAAAGACGCGCATCATCATCTCCGAAAGCCCGACCAATCCCTATCTGCGGATCGCTGATCTGGAGCAGGTTGCCGCGCTGGGCAGGAAGTACAAGGTGCTGACGATGATCGACAGCACTTTTGCCACGCCGATCAATCAGCGCCCGTTGGAATGGGGAATCGATCTGGTCATTCACAGCGCTACCAAGTATCTGAGTGGACATAACGATCTGCTGGCAGGTGTGGTGATCGGACGCGGCGATCGCATCAGGGCGCTGCGTGACGCGCGCGGTGTGCTTGGCGGCGTGGTCGATCCGCATGCCGCCTTCCTGCTCGATCGCGGCATCAAGACTCTCGGTGTGCGCATGGGGCAGCAAAATGCAAATGCGCTGGCAGTGGCGCAGTTTCTGGAGTCGCATCCGGCTGTTGAGCGGGTATGGTATCCGGGGCTTGAGTCCCATCCCGATCACGCGATTGCAGCGGAACAGATGAGCAGCTTCGGCGGCGTGGTGACGTTTGAAGTCCGGGGCGATCTGCAAACCACGGGCGAATTCATCGATCGTCTCCGGATTCCGTATATTGCGCCGAGCCTGGGGGGTGTCGAGAGCCTGATCGAGCAGCCCGCGCTGATGAGTTACTACGAAAAGACTTCCGAAGAACGACTTGAACTGGGCATCAAGGATAACCTGGTGCGCTTCGCGGTCGGCATTGAGGATACCGATGATCTGCTTGAAGACCTCGATCAGGCGCTGACGTTCATCGCGCCGCGCTATCGCGAGCCGAGCTACACGATTGAACAGTTGTGGGAACTGCGTTTCCGCCAGTAGCGTAAGGGCGGAATGTCAATAAAACACGCCACGAGACGTCTCTCGTGGCGTGTTATTTTCAGTGAGCGACGGGTTGGCTGCCGAGGATCGCCGCCAGCGCTTCAAGCGTAGGCTCGGCGTCGATGATCCGGTTGGGGGATGCAGCATGGATTCCGTCGAGCGTGTTCGCGTGATAGGCGATCGTGGCGTCTGGATCCTTGAGGATATGACCGGTCAGGATGCCGACCACTATCTCGCGCTCGCCAATTATGCCGTTGTTTCGCAGTTTACGGATGCCGGCGAGAGTGCAGGCGCTGGCTGGCTCACAGCCGATGCCGATGCCGTCGATCAGCGCTTTGGCATCCATCGTTTCCTGATCAGTGACCTGCTCGACGACGCCATTCGTCCATTCGAGCGCGCGCACCGCTTTCCGGTAGTTGACAGGGTTGCCGATTTTGATCGCCGTCGCAATCGTGTCTGCATGAACTGGCTCGTAGACTTCAAACTCGGTCAGATAGGCGCGGTACAGCGGGTTGGCTCCCTCTGCCTGGATGATGGCGAGGCGCGGCATCCGGTCGATCAGCCCAAGCTGGTGCAGTTCATACAGCGCCTTGCCGAATGCTGAACTATTGCCGAGGTTGCCACCCGGACATACGATCCAGTCCGGAGCCTGCCAGCGAAGCTGCTGAATCGCCTCGATGACGATCGATTTTTGCCCTTCCAGGCGGAAGGGATTCACTGAATTCAGCACGTAGATGCCAAGCTGTGCTGAGACCCGGCGAACCAGCTCAATATTCCGGTCAAAATCGGCGGCGATGCGGATGCAGGTGGCTCCATAGGCGATCGCCTGAGCCAGTTTGCCGAGCGCGATCTGTTTATTCTGAAACAGCACGATGCCCTGAAGCCCGCTCCATGCAGCATACGATGCCAGGGACGCCGACGTATTGCCGGTGGAGGCGCATGCGACCTTCGTCATGCCAAGCACATTCGCCTGTGTGAACCCGCCGGTCATGCCGCGATCCTTGAAGGAACCGGTCGGGTTTTCCCCTTCGTGTTTCAGATACAGCTCGCGCACGCCTGTCCATGCTGCGAGGCGCGGAACGGCATACAGATTGGTATTGCCCTCACTGCGGCTGATGATGCGGTCATCCGGAATGGCGGGGCCGATCAGCTCTTTATAGCGCCAGACACCGCTGCTGTACGGCAGATCCAGGCTGCCGAGGCGCTGGTCGAACAATGTGCGAGAAACGAGCGTTTTCAGCGCAGGCAGATCATGCGTTACGTCAAGCAAGCCGCCGCAGGCCTCGCAGGTATAAATGACCTGCGTGACTGGGTATTGCCGTCCGCAATCCATGCATTGTAAGATGCTCTGCATTCTCGCCTCTCAGTGTTCTCTTAATGATCGTCAAGGATAGCCACATCCCGTGAATAAAACCAGTGTGGAGGCTTACGCCCCGGCAACGATCGCCAACCTCGGTTCCGGCTTTGATATTCTTGGGCTGGCGCTGGGCGAGCCGGGCGATGTGGTCGGCGCTGAATTTGCGGATAAGGCGGGTGTGCATATTGCTGCCATCGAAGGAGACGGCGGCAAACTGCCGCATGTCGCCGAGAAGAACACAGCCGGGGTGGCGGCGATCAGCCTGCTGCGCCTGCTTGGCGAGACGCGCGGTGTCTCCCTGAGGATTCGCAAGGGACTGCCGCTGGCGAGCGGGCTTGGCAGCAGCTCATCCAGCGCCGTTGCCGCGGCGCTGGCGGTCAATGCGCTGCTTGGGTCGCCGCTCAGCAGGGAAGAACTGCTCCCGGCTTGCCTTGATGGAGAAGCGGCGGTCAGCGGGTATCATGCTGATAACGTCGCTCCCTGCTTGTTTGGCGGGATCGTCCTGGCATATGGTGTCCACGCTGACGAGATACGTCAGCTTCCCGTGCCGCCCAACCTGCATCTCGCGCTGGTGACACCCGGTATCGAGGTTCCAACATCTGAGGCGCGTGCTGTGCTGCCCAAAACGGTTACCCTGAGTCAGATGATCCACCAGACGGCCGCGATCGCCCGGTTGATCGATGCGCTTTACCGGGGGGATGTTCCCGCGGTGGCGGCGGCGATGGAAGCTGATGCGGTCATTGAACCCGCGCGCGCCCACCTGATGCCGCGCATTGCAGAGGTTCGTGCAGAAGCGAAGGCAGCCGGTGCGCACGGGCTGATCATCAGCGGGGCAGGCCCGACGCTGTGCGCCATCTGCTCCAGCAGGGAAGCGGCGGAAGCAGCGGGCAGCGCGATGCATGCAGTCTACAGCGAAGCCCGGATCACCGCTCAGACGCAGATCACGCAGGTCAGCCCTGTAGGCGCACGGCTTCTGGTGTAGCCAGTGATTGTGAAATTGTTGACAAATGCGACCGCATTTTCTATACTCCCGCTCAATTCTTTCACTTAAAAACCAGCGATTTTTTCTGTTTTTGCACCGAACAAAGGCGCACCATCATGGCTGAAATGGTCAGGAACTATATCGGGGGCGAATGGGTTGCCGCGCAGTCTGGCGAGACATTCGACAGTTTTAACCCTGCCACAGAAGAGGTGCTTGCTGCGGCTGCAAAGAGCGGCGCTGCCGACGTGGATGCTGCCGTTCAGGCAGCGCGTGCAGCGTATAAGGAATGGCGGCTGATGCCGGCTCCCCGCCGCGGCGAAATTCTGTATGCGCTGGCGGAAGTCCTCAAGCAGCGCAAGGAAGAACTCGCGCGCCTGATGACGCAGGAAATGGGCAAGGTGCTTTCAGAGGCGCGCGGCGATGTTCAGGAAGCCATCGACATGGCTTACTATATGGGTGGGGAAGGGCGGCGTCTGCTCGGTTATACCGCGCCGGTCGAAATGCCGGACAAGTTCGGCATGGCACTGCGCGATTCAGTGGGCGTCATCGGTGTCATCACGGCCTGGAACTTTCCCGTCGCCGTTCCAAGCTGGAAGATTTTGCCCGCGCTGGTTGCTGGAAATGCAGTCGTTTTCAAACCCAGTGAGGAAACACCAGCTACGGGGGCGGCGTTTGTCCGATGTTTTGAGGAAGCAGGGCTTCCTCCCGGTGTTCTGAATATCGTTCATGGCGCATCTGAAGCGGGTACGGCGCTGGTAAATCATCCTGGCGTTCGTGTCATCTCATTTACCGGATCCACTGAGACGGGACTCAAGGTGTATACCGCCGCCGCCGCGGTGGGCAAGAAGGTCTGCCTTGAGATGGGCGGCAAGAACGCCATCATCGTGATGGATGATGCCAACCTTGAGCTTGCGGTCAAGGCGGTGACATGGAGCGCCTACGGAACGACAGGGCAGCGCTGCACCGCGACCAGCCGCCTGATCGTCCAGAAGGGCATCAAGGATCAACTGATCGAGGCGCTGCGGGAGAAAGCGCGTGAACTCAGGGTCGGCTATGGTCTGGAACCCGGCAATGAAGTCGGCCCTATCGTCAACCGGAAATCGCTGGAAAAGGTGGAACGCTACGTCGAGATCGGCAAAGCGGAGGGTGCGCGCGTGGTCACTGGCGGCAGCCGTGCGGATCTGGGCAGAGGTTATTTCTACCAGCCGACGTTGTTCTCTGACGTAACGCCGGAAATGCGCATTGCCCGCGAGGAGATCTTCGGGCCTGTTCTCTCGGCGATTGAAGTGAATTCCCTCGAAGAGGCGATCGAAGTCAACAACAGCGTGGTCTACGGATTGTCGAGCAGCATTTTTACCGAGAATGTCAACGCGGCTTTCCGCGCCATTCGCGATCTCACGACCGGGATCGTCTATATCAATCATGGCACGACGGGGGCGGAAATTCAGTTCCCCTTTGGAGGAACGCGCGGCACGGGTAATGGGATGCGCGAGGCCGGCCTGACCGCGCTGGACAGCTTTACCGAGTGGAAGTCTGTTTACGTGGATTACAGCGGCCGTTTGCAGCGGGCGCAGATCGACAATCACGAAGGCTGATGAGGGGCGCATGAATATCGCTCACTGGCATCATCAGAACATGCCGGCGCGGTTGATTTCGTGCTACACTTAATGAGAAGAAAGTCACAAACACTTGGATGCATTGTACTGGGACTCAGGTTACGAGATCGTTCTCTGCCTGAAGGAGCGTTTCCCTGATGCAGACCTTGAGGATGTGAGTTACGGACAGCTTTATGAATGGATCATCGCGCTGCCGGGCTTTGCTGATGATCCGAACCTGGTGAACGAAGGCATTCTCAGGGACATACTTCGAGAGTGGTACGAGGAGGTCAGTGGATGACTCAGCTAGACCTGCGGGAACTTCACAGTACCGAGTTTCCCATACCTGCGGATATGCAGGAAAATGTGGCGATCACGAGCCTGAGCAGAATCTACAACTGGAGCCGCCGCAATTCGATGTGGCCGATGCTGTTCGGGCTGGCGTGCTGCGCCATTGAAATGATCGCCACCGCAGCGTCTCGCTATGACCTTGCCCGATTTGGCATGGAAGTGATGCGCGCCACCCCACGCCAGAGCGATCTGATGATCGTCTCCGGCACGGTGACCAAGAAGATGGTTGTGCCGATCGTGCGGCTCTACAACCAGATGCCAGAACCGAAGTATGTTCTGGCGATGGGAGCGTGTGCCAGCGGCGGCGGGCCCTTCAAGGAGGGGTACAACGTCGTTTCGGGCATCGATCAGTATGTGCCCGTGGATGTTTACGTTCCCGGCTGCCCGCCAACGCCTCAGGCGCTGCTGTACGGGCTGATTTCGCTTCAGAAGAAGATCGATGGGCAGTCGCTTGCCAATCTTGATGATGTGCCATGGTATGGCGTAGGGCCATCCGATCCCGTCCCCATTCCTATCCTGGGACCCGATATCATTGACCCGCGCCAGATGGAGCTGATCCGCCAGCAGGCGGAGCGGGCGGCGCGTGGCGAAGCGTTCGGCGTGCGTGAACTGCCGGCAGCAGCGACAGGCGCTCAGCAGACGCCGGAAGTCGTGGCTGAGGCTGCTGCGCCTGAACCGGCGATTGCGGCGGCAGCGGCATCGGCTGATGCCGAGATTGATCCTGAAAAGGCAGAGCGTCTGCGCAAGCGTGAAGCGGCGCTGGCACGCAAGCGTGCCCAGCAGGGCAAAACGGAGTAGCACATAAATGACTGATCAAACCTCTATCGCTCCGGTTCAGACGGATCTGGTTGATGTCAAGGCTGCGGCAGACGCCCTGAAGGCAAAGTTTCCTGATTGGGTCAAGGATGATACTCGTCAGGGGTTTGGCGGCGTGATCGTTGACCGCGATCATCTGGTTGAAGTCGCGCGCGCCATCCGCGATGAGCTGGGTTTCAACTACCTGTCCAGTGCAACCGGCGTCGATTATCTCGGCATCAGCGATCACATGGAGATGGTCTATCACGCCTATCGCATCACCGGCGGCCCGGCGCTTGTCTTCAAGGCGCAGACCCCGCGCGAGAAGGCAGAAATCCCCTCGGTGATCGATGTGTGGCCCGGCGTCGATTTTCAGGAACGTGAAGCCTATGACATGTATGGCTTCCATTTCCAGGGGCATCCTGATCTTCGTCGTATTCTGACCTGGGATGGTTTTAATGGTCACCCGTTACGCAAGGATTGGAAAGAGGCTTTCTACGAGGAAGATTACAAACCGTTTGGCAGCCGCTGGCCGGATGGCAGCGTCTTCCGCGCCGAAGAACGCAACCCGTATGGGAAGAATGTCAAGTATCCCCCAGGCTGGGTTCCCACAGGGGATGAGTACGACGTTGAGACAGATGTCTACCTTGGGCTTTCTTATTCCCGTGATGCAACCCCGGGTCTCAAGACCGATAAGGTAACTGTCAATCTGGGGCCGCAGCATCCCTCGACCCACGGCGTGTTCCGCATGGTCGTCACCATTGACGGCGAGACGATTGTCGATCTGAAACCGGTGATGGGCTATCTCCACCGTAACCATGAACAGATAGGTGAACGCAACACCTTCAACATGAACATGCCCTACACCGATCGACTGGACTATCTGTCGTCTATGTCGAATAACCTTGGATACGCCATCACGGTTGAAAAACTGTTCGATCTCAGTGTGCCGGAACGGGCAGAGTGGATTCGTATCCTGATGGTCGAGCTGACCCGTATCTGTAATCACCTCTGGGCTTTGGGTTTTCTGCTCAATGACCTGGGTGCCTTGCAGACGCCAATGCTTTATTATTATCTGGAGCGCGAATTAATCCTCGATTTCTTCGAGGCCTCAGCCGGGTCGCGCATGATGTGCAATTTCATGCGCTTCGGCGGCGTTGCCTACGATCTTCCCGATGAAGTTCGTGGGACGCCGACGATGAAGTTCCTCGAGGAATTAATCTACAACCGCTTGCCGCGAGTTCTGGAGCAAGGCGACGTCCTGATGACCGGGAATGAGATCGTCAAGGCGCGTGCCATCGGTGTCGGCATATTATCTCCTGAAGATGCGATTGCCATGAGCGCGGCTGGTCCTCTCTTGCGGGCCAGCGGTGTGCCCTATGATG
>SZPD01000497.1 GCA_030263515.1 Anaerolineae bacterium CFX9
CGATGTGCGGCATCTGCTCGATCAGGTCAACAGGCTGGATCCGAGCGCGTTTGTGGCCGTTGAAGAAGCGCGCAGCGTTCATCGCGGCACGATCCGCGCTGTGCGCCAGCAGCCGTACTAACGTGCCTCCGCTCTTGATCGGCTAGTTTCCTGGCCCGTCCGGGTTCGGGAAGGCGTTGCCGAATGAGCCGGGAATGCGCGTCGGCTGAGGCGGCGGGGGCGGGGGCGGAGCCTGCGGATCGATCGGCAGGGCGTCGATATAGGCCTGCGTATCGAGCGCGATCAGCGCGACCCAGCCCTGCGTTTCTCCGGCGGCAACCTTCACCCACGGCCCATAGGGACTGCGCGCCAGCAGGCTGACGACAGCGCCATCCGGCAGATTCAGCAGGGATGGAAAGGACGAGTCCGGTCCTACACGCAGATTGACGCCTGCCGGCGCAGCCACACGCGCCAGCGTCGCCGAGTCGCCATAGCGCTGAGGCGGCAGCGGCGTCGAGACATAGACGGCAGCGATCGTGCCGACATTGCGCGCCAGCAGTTCGGCGAGCATCCAGCCCGTCTCGCCGTTATCGCGCCGGACGTGATACCACGTCCCTTCAGGATTCTGTCCCAGCACACTGAGGATTTCCCCTCCCGGAACCAGCGTGATCACGCCTGCCCCGGTTCCCGGCGAAGACCGCAGATTGGTATCCCCCTGCGTTGAAACATTCCCCGGCTGCGGCAGCACCAGCGGACGATCGAACAGCGCGACCGGCAGGTTTTGAAGCATGGTTGTGTCGAACGGGACGGCAGCGCTGGGCGGGCTGGCGGTGACGCCAAAATCAGACGTATTCTGCTGGACGACGAGCTGCTGACCCGTCAGCAGCGGCTGCTGTGTGCCGAGCGTGAGCACTGACGAGACGCCGCTGAGCGCCACAAACGTGGTGGTGAAGGTGGGTGTATCGGTGTGGATGAGTACCGTGCCGTTCAGCGACAGAGAGGCTCCATTCACCACCACCCGCGTTGGCAGGCCGATCGGCGTTTGCAGGACGAGCGCGGGCAGCGGCGCTGCCTGGCAGGCGGGCGGAGCTTCGCTGGTCTGCACTACGATCGAGGTCCACGGCGGGAAATCTGCCGGAGAGACATCGCGAATGGTCACGTCCCCGATCAGCAGCGCGGTGTAGGTCAGCGGCGGAGCAGGACGGATCCATACCAGTCCGCCGCCGCCGATCTCCGGAGCCAGGCGCGGCGTGCGCAGGGCATCGACATTGGCGGCTTCGACCAGCGCGCCGACGGGCGCAAGCGCATTGGCGATCGGTCCCGTGGGTTCCGCCTGCGGAGAGGATCCCGCATTACAGATATAGCCGGAGGGTGCATTGACACAGGCTTCCGTCGCCTGCGTCCAGAGCGCATTGAGCGGGATCAGGCACTGGTCGGCAGGGATGGATGGCACAGTCGGGATCACCGGCTCATTCTGAGCGCCGACACCGCTGGCGAACCACAGCAGCGGAACGAGCGGAGCCAGAGTGAGCAGACCGAGAAATGGGCGCAGGAAGCGTCTCATAACAGGCAGTTGTTCGATGATTTGTTTACCTCTGTCTGCGCGCAGCCGCGATACCGCAGATCATGACAGGGGATCCTCACCACCGCGGGATGGTCATCACCTGCCAGTGTGCGTCGGTTTCTGCTGCGTGCGCTGGATCGACATAAATTGTAACGGCGAAACCCACACAGACACAAGTAGGGCGCTTCGATGCGGCGCTGCATCGGAGGCGCTTCTGTTATCAGGGGAAATAGGTGAATTGTGGTAAACTTGTAAGCGTACAAGTCAGGTGTGATGATGAGCCAGAACTTACCAACCTATCCTCTTACACCGCAGGCAAATCCTCCTATTCGTCTGCTTGCCCGGTATCAGGAATTGTTTACCCATGCGCCGGAACTCGTCTACCAGGCTCCGCGCCGGGAGATGTGGATCGCTGCCCGGCTGCTGCCTGAGCCGCGCTTCAGCCTGATGTCGCTCGAACATGGCGGCGGCACGATGACCACCTTCACGCTGCAATCCGCCAAGCGCAAACTGACGACGACGCATCGCCCCCTGCCGAAGTGGGCGCGCTTTCCTGCCGGGACGCTGGTTTATCT
>SZPD01000498.1 GCA_030263515.1 Anaerolineae bacterium CFX9
CTTCTTCGCCGATCTGTGGGCGGGCGGCTCGCGACCTGTGTGGGCCCTGCCGAGCGGAGACTGTTTTCAGGTCTGGCGCATTGAACTGCCGGAGCGAGATCTGCCGGCCGGATGCGAGGTCAGGCATGCATGGCGCTCCATCGCCAGCCAGCGCTGGTTCTGGCTGAGCGACGATCCATCTGCGACCTTTGAGGTCAGGCGTGGGGATGAGGTGCTGGCAACCTGCCGCGTCAACATCGGAACATGCATCGTCCCGCTGAGTGGGACGACGTGAGGCGATCCGGGCTGATGGGAAATACAGGCATCATCTCTAGGCGCGGCTGAGCGGCAGTTCAACAGTGAAGATACTGCCTTGGCCCGGCGCGCTCTCGACCGTGATCGTGCCGCCATGCAGGGACACGCAGTCCTGGACGATACTTAATCCCAATCCGGTTCCGGCGATATCGCCAACGCCCTGAACCCGGTAAAACGGTTCAAAAATACGCGCCCGATCCTCCGGCGCGATCCCGATGCCCTGATCGATCACGCGCAGCACGATGCGATCCTCGCGGGATGCAAGTTCCAGGCGGATCTCACTTCCCTCGTCAGAATATTTGACGGCGTTCGAGAGCAGATTGATCAGAATACGACTCACCAGCACATCGTCGATGATGATGGTATGGAGCGTGCCGTCAGTCGTGAAGTTCAGGCGGTGCTTTGCCGCCACCGAAGCCTGCATGTCCTTAACCGTGATCTGGCACAGCGTGACCAGGTTGACCGGAGCCAACTGAGGCGCACGCTGGTTCAGTGATGCGCCGGTTACCTGGGCCAGGTCATTGAGCAGTTCCGTGACGTACTGAAGCTGTTTGCCGATCGTCTCCAGCCGTTCGCGGCGCTGTTCAGGATCGATCTGATCGAAGTAGCGGCTGAGAATTTCCTTGGCAGACCCGATCACCGCCAGCGGCGTACGCAGGTCGTGCGCCAGCGTGGCGATCACGCGCTGTGTCGTGGCGTTGAGTTCCTTCTCGCGCTGGAGGCTGAGAGTCAGGCGGTTCTGCTCCATCAGCAGATCGCGCGCCTGCCTGCGCTCGGTGATATCCTGAACATATCCCTGAAAATGTTTGACTGTGCCTTCCGCATCGCGGACGATGGTGGTGAAGTCGTAGACCCAGCGGTAGTCACCGCTGCCGTGGCGCAGGCGATATTCCTGTTCAAACTGCGATCGTCCCTGCCGCACATGATCGCGGATCTCAGCCGTCACCCGCTCCACATCATCAGGATGAATGAGCGACTGAAACAGCAGCCCATCTTCCAGAAACTGGCGTGGGTCATAACCGAACTGTTCGCAGACATTGGGCGAGACATACGAGACCGGCCATCCGGAGGCCACCCGCCATTTAAAAACGACGGTCGTTCCGCCGATGAAAAGCTGGCGTTCCTCCTGCAGCGCTTCCTCTGCCCGAACCTGTTCCGAGATGTCAAAGCCGATACACTGGATTTCGCTCACCGAGCCTTCCGCATCGCGCAGGGCAACAAATTCCCACAGCGTGAAGTCAATGCCGCCATCCTGGCGCGGCTTGCGCAGCATCACCTGAACGGGTTCCCCGACGCTGCTCAGACATGCTCTGGCCGTTTGCCGGGTCTTCTCGTGATCAGCGGGCAGAATGGTTGCCAGGTATGAGGTTCCGATCAGATCGGCTTTGACCCAGCCGTAGCGCTGAAGGAAGGGACGGTTACAGTAGGTGTAATTGCCGTCCATATCTGTGCGAACGACAAACGCCGTCTGAGTCTCAACCAGTGAGCGCAGCCGCGCCTCGCTCTGCCGCAGGGCGTCTTCAGCACGCTTGCGCTCGGTGATATCCTTGGCCACGCTGTAAAAACGGACGACGCGCTGTTCCTGCTCATCCCAGACAGGGCGGCGTGAAATGGACAGCCAGACATAATTCCGGGTGCGGTTATTGAAAACGCGATACTCGGTAACCGTGGGCTGATTTTGCAGCGTGCGCTGCACATCGGCGCGGACGCGGTCGAGGTCGTCAGGATGCGTGTCCTTCAGCGTCGCCATGCTGCCCACATAGGATGGATCGTAGCCGGTGATCTCATTGAATGCGCCGGTCACCCACTCGATAAAGAGCGAC
>SZPD01000072.1 GCA_030263515.1 Anaerolineae bacterium CFX9
GCTCCAGAACTTGTTATCGCCATGTGCTGCCGGAACGAGGACTTCGGCAATCGCGCGAGCATCGGAAACCGTCTCGATCTTGTGCGCTAGGTTGAAGCGCGGCAGGTCGCTGCGTGTGGGATCGTGGATAGCAACGGTGTGGCCGGTGACAGCGGCAAAGCGCAAAATATGCGATGTCAACTCGCCCTGCGGGTCAGCAATAATCAGGGAATGTCCCGCCTGCATCCGGTCAGCGATCACGGGCAAGATGACCGCCTGGCTTTTGCCTGAACCCGGCCCGCCGAGCGTCAGAATGCCGCGTGCCGAGTCTTCCCCGCTCAAACAGAACTGCCCCTGTCCAGCATCGAGCCGGGCGCTGTGTTCGCCCCAGAACGCGCCGAAGAAGGTGACACCCTCTTTGTCAGGACGGCGGTAGCGCTTGTACTCACGCGGAGTGCAGAAATGTGATGAGCCTGCTTCCCCACGCCGCCGTTTCGGGCTGCGGAAGCTGTCGACCCACTCACGAAATCTCGACCCCGGCTTAAGCTGTCCCGCAAGCGCGAGGTTCACCACCAGCACCAGACCGGCCATGCCCAGTCCGAACCAGAATACCCGCTGACCATCCACGTTGGCAGGTGCGCCCACCAGCGCGCTCAACAGCAGGCTGCTGCCCGCGTTTCGACCGTGCTGAACTGCCGTCTCGCCCACCAGGATGATGCAGGCCGCACCAAGCGACAGGCTCCAGGTGAGGTGTGCCAGCAGGCGCAGCGGAGCGCCGCGTTTCACCGCTACCGCTTCATCGCCGGCGCGCCGCACGCCTACCCCGGCAGCAAGCGCGTAAAGCATGGGCAGCAGCAGCGCCAGACAGGTCAACGGCAAAACGGCGAAGATAGCGATAGCTCGTCCTTCCGTGAATAACCAGTAAAACATAACCTGCTCCTATCGCCTCGGACCAAACCAGCGGTCCAGTTCGTTCAACTCCTGCTTCAGATCATGTTCATGCCTCTGCTCGGCTGCCAACGCCGCCCGTTCAGCCGCCTGCTGCTTCTCGGCTTCGGTCAGCAGCCCGGCATCCAGTTCCGCCAGCCGTTCCGGTCCGAGCAGCCGCGTCCAGACTTCGGTGATGGCACGGTCTCGAACCTCGTGAAACAGCGGCATCTGCTGGCGGCGCAAATCGTAGTGCCGCCTGCCCTCAATGTCGGGGACGGTTGCCGGGAACAGCACATGGCTGTGTAAACGCTGCACACCGCTCTCAGTCTGCGGGTCGTGGGCAACATAGGCATACTCCGGCACCGGCAGGTCACAGGCCTCAAAGTAGCGTTCCATCATGGTTTCGGTGAGTTCACGCAGAGCGCGTTCACGCTGGTGTGCAGGCAGCGCCGCTATCAGGTCAGGATGCGGCGAGACGACCATCATCCGCACCAGCACGTGATCGGCGTTGGTTTTGTCGTCCGCAATGTGCATCAGGTGATTGGCGATGGTGCGGTAATTGTCCCCCAACCCCCGGTCATACCAGCGCTCGAAGCCCTCGTCCTGGGGGATGTGATGATCCTTATCGCTGCGATACTGGACATACTTCAGCAGACCGATCAGGTCGCCACGTGCTTCGTAGGAGTCCACTTTGTACATCAGGTTGCAGACCAGGGCATGTTTTTTCATCGAGTCTTGCGTTCGGCCTCTTCCACTTTGGCGCGGCTCTCATCCAGACGGTCAGCCAACACGCGATGGTTCTGCCCCGCCAGCCGGATCGCCTGTTCCAGCAGCGCGTCACCTGGCAGCTTCTGCCCGGTCGCATGGGCGATGAGCATCGCCAGTGACTGTGCCAGCAGATAGGTGATCACCGTCAGATGCCAGTCAAGGCGGTTCATACGGCTCTGAAAGGTGGCGTTGAAATGGCGTTTGCTGGCGACCTGATCCGACTGCTCATCGAGATACGCCCGCAGTGCGGCGCGCACCAGGTCGGAATCGTGCTCGAAACGTTTGGCGACCCGCACCTGTTGCAGCAGGGTATACAGTTCCGGGGTAATGCGGGCATACACCCGCACCGACTGCGGTGGACTAGCTTTGCGGCTCACACGGTTTGTCTTTCTCCCGGCGGATGCCGGATGCCACGGCATCCGGGCGCTGGGCCGCCGTCCGTACCAGAAAGCGGATCACATCGGACTGGTTGTACCCGGTTGCGACAACCAGCTTTTGCAGGCTGTCATATTCAGGTGTGGTCAGGCGGACACCGACATGATACGGGTAGTTTTGAGACATGGCTTGCTCCAGGTTGTACAACCTTTGGCTTCATTGTCTGGGAGGTGCAACCCGAATATCAACGCCAATTCCTGAGATGGGCGTCTCAAATAACGGTGTTGAACGGGAGCACCATTCAGCAGACTGGCTTAAGGCTGATAGGGCAACCTGTGCGGAACGTGGGTTTGCTGCGGCAAACCCACGCGCTGGCAAGCGGCGCAAGACGCTTGTCAGCGGCGGAGCGCAGGCGCGCTTCGCCAAGCTCCCCGGCGTCTGAGGGGCGGGCGTTTAGCCCGCTACTCCGCCGCCACCGACATCTGCGCCAGCGCAAACGACTGCTCGACCACACAAGCTGCTGAGCGACGAGAACAACCTGGCGGCGGTAGTCCCAAGTTTTCGCATCAGCAGGGTTACCTGTAAAACGAGCGATTGGTTAATCTGACAATCCGGCGGGTGGAAAAGTGCCGCGCTGCCAGCAGCACGCAAAAGGGCGGCCACGCGCCGTGACCGCCCAATGGAGGTTGTCGCCTAGAACGGGATGTCCTGGCTCTCACCCTCGTCCGTACCCGCATCGCCGCCTGGTGCGCTGTCCATGAACTGCACGCGGTTGGCGGTCAGTTCCAGGCTCGCACGCGGCTGTCCATCCCGGTCGACGTATGCGCTGGCTCGCAGATTGCTGCCTTCCACCAGCACCCGCCGCCCCTTCTCCAGGTACTTGACCACGGTCTCTGCCAGCCCATTCCAGGCCGTCACGCGATACCATGCGGTCGTCTGTTTGTCGCCGCGGCGGGTATTGACCGCGACGGAGAAGGTGGCAACTGGCTGCCCATTGGCCTCGCGCAGTTCGGGGGTTTCGCCCAGGTTGCCGACGATGACGTGAATTTGGTAGGACATGTGTGTAACCTCCTGGCGCTGTGCGCCTGCTCATTCGCTCCGACCCTGTGCCGGAGTTGCCATCGATCAGGCACGTTCCCCTCAGACGCCGTGTCAAGGAAACCCGCAGGGCGCTCGCGGTGAGTGAAACGGCACAAGCCAGGAGCGAGCACCTTGACACGGTGGCGGAACGTGCCATCGTGGCAAAACTCCGGGCACAGTCAGGGACGGAACGCAAGCAGGCTACCTCAGCGTGAACAGGAGCGGCAGATGTCCTACCTGCACAGCAGCGTCAGCCTGGCGCTGAGAAACCCCACTGCGTGCGAGGCAGGACTGCCAGCAGCCTTCAACCAGCGATCCGGTCGTGGCGCAGGCGATCCAGCGGTGTGAACGGCAAGGGCGATGGAGACCGTGACGACGAAGGGCGGCGGGGTGAGGTATTGGCAGCAGTGGGCTGGCAGACTGAATATGGCAGGTGCTCGCGCGTGCGGACCGCTTCACAAGGACAGCGGCGGTGATGGCGGTACAGCAAGTGTGATGAGATGGACAGCGACAGGCGCAGTGTGGGGCGAACCAGATGCGATGGATGCGATTGCACCGGCGCGTCAGCGGCGCGGCACCCTGGGGGCGGGTGGCGGGATACAAACGGAGGCGCGTTAGCGCCTTCCTTGACATTTAGCTTTCATCATCCGATGAACCGCTCACTTCGTCCGATGATGCGCTGTTCAGATTGGGGTTGTACCCGGTCTTTAATTCCCGTTCCCACTGTCGAACAAGCTCCTCCACGATTTCATCCGGTAAAGTCCGCAGCAGCGCCTGAATACGTTCCAGCAGTTCAGCACGGCGGATGTCATCACTTCTCATGTGACCCAGCTCGCTTTTTCAATAAATGTGAACCAATTACTCATGAGCGATGTTAATGGTATCTCAATGACTTTACCTCTCTCAAAAGGGGGGACGGTATCGCTCAAAAGAGGTATTCCTCCCGTTCATCAGGCGTCTATGAGGCGTTCCACGCAACGAAGTTGTTCAAATACGTTTCATTAATTCAAAACAGTGGGAGGAGAGTAGTTGTGTATCACAGCGATTTCTGCTACCATGGTCAGGCAAACGAAATCCTTGCAGTGTTGACCTGTCGTGGGCAACTGAAACATCAGGGGAAGTCCGGTGCAATTCCGGCACTGTCGCGCAGCGGTGAAAGTCCGAATGCCTGACTGCAAGCAAACTCAACAAGCACCCTTCGCGTCAAAGGGTTGAGTGACAAAGTGGCGGCTCCTCGGTTAGCGCACTTTCAATGCTCATCCTTTGCGGGGTGAGCATTTTTATTAGAGGAGAAAGCCTGTGTTCACCGATCAAGTTGAAGCACCGAGTCGCCCCAATTCCACACTACCAATCACCCCGGCGGATATTCGTCCCCTGCTGCGTGAGGCCTGCGCTGGTCTGGCGGGCAATCTCGCGCCTGACCGTCTGGCGGATGAGGCAGCGGCCAGCCTGTATGCCGGGGCAGACGGACAAACCATTTATCAGGCCATGCTGCTCATCACACGGGCACACATTGAGCAGGAGCCAGCCTACTCGCTGGTGGCGGCCCGGCTGCTGTTGAGTGGGTTATACAGCGAAGCCTGCGGCGAATGGGTCACCTTCTGGGATGCCGAAATCGTTTATGACCGCTGCTTCGAGCCATATTTCGAGACCGGTGCGCGGGTGGGGCGGCTGTCACCGGCGCTGTCTGCGTTTGACCGGACACGGCTCAGGCAGTGTTTGCGCCCGGAACGCGACCTGCTGTTTCAATATGCCGGGCTGCAAACCCTGCATGACCGCTATCTTCTGCACGAGGCTGAGCGGCGCTTTGAACTGCCGCAGCTGCTGTGGCTGCGCGTGGCGATGGGGACAGCCCTGCGCGAGGATGAGCGGGAAGCGCGGGCCATCCAGTTTTACGATCTGCTGTCGCAGTTTTATTTCGTCAATTCCACGCCGACCCTGTTCAATGCCGGGACACCGCACCCGCAGCTCTCGTCGTGTTTTCTGACCACGGTGGACGATGACCTGGGACATATCTTCAAGTCTATCCGGGATAACGCGCTGCTCTCCAAATGGTCGGGCGGGCTGGGCAATGACTGGACGCGGGTGCGCGGCATGGGCGCGCATATCAAAGGCACGAATGGCAAAAGCCTGGGGACGGTGCCTTTCCTGAAAGTGGCGAATGACGCGGCAGTGGCCGTGAATCAGGGCGGCAAACGGGCCGGCGCGGTGTGCGCGTATCTGGAAACCTGGCATATCGACATCGAGGATTTTCTCGATCTGCGCAAGAACACCGGTGATGAGCGCCGCCGCACCCATGACATGCATACGGCTCACTGGATACCCGATCTGTTCATGAAGCGGGTGCTGGAAGAAGGACAGTGGACGTTGTTCAGCCCGGATGAAGTGCCGGACTTGCATGATCTCTACGGGCAGGCGTTTGAGCAGCGTTATGTCGAGTACGAGCAATTAGCCGATACAGGCGCAATCAAGCTGTGGCGGCGCGTCCCGGCAGCTGACCTGTGGCGCAAGATGATTACCCGGCTGTTCGAGACCGGGCATCCCTGGCTGACGTGGAAAGACCCGGCGAATGTGCGTTCAGCCCAGGATCATGCCGGGGTGATCCACAGCAGCAACCTGTGTACCGAGGTTCTGCTTAACACGTCCAACGATGAAACAGCTGTGTGCAACCTCGGCTCGGTCAATCTCGCGGCGCATATCCGCGATGGGCAGCTGGATTTGGAAATGCTGGCGAATACGGTGCGCCTCGCCGTGCGGATGCTGGATAACGTCATCGACCTGAACTTCTACCCCACGCCGGAAGCGGCGCGAGCCAACCAGACCCATCGCCCGATTGGCCTGGGGGTGATGGGGTTTCAGGATACGCTGCACCGGCTTGGGATCAGTTATGCCAGCGACGAGGCGGTGGCTTTTGCGGATCGCAGCACCGAGGCGATCAGTTACTACGCGATCCTGGCTTCGGCGGAACTGGCCGGTGAACGCGGGCGCTATGCCAGCTATGACGGCTCGAAATGGAGCCGGGATCTGCTGCCGATAGATACGATTGCTCTGCTGGAAGAGGAGCGCGGCCTGCCGGTGGACATGGATCGTTCAGTCAGCATGGATTGGTCTCCGGTGCGCGACGCGATTGCCCGCTACGGGATGCGCAATAGCCAGGTGCTGGCGATTGCCCCCACCGCCACGATTGCCAACATCATCGGCGTGAGCCAGTCGATTGAGCCGGATTACAAGCTGCTGCACGTCAAAAGCAATATGTCGGGCGAGTTCACCGAGATTAACGAATTTCTGGTGGCTGATCTGAAAGCCCTGGGCCTGTGGGATGCGGAGATGCTGGCCGACCTGAAATACTACGATGGGTCGATTCAGGCCATTGACCGCATCCCTGATAACCTCAAGCGGTGCTACCGAACCGCCTTCGAGATCGAACCGGTCTGGCTGATTCGCGCCGCCAGCCGCCGCCAGAAGTGGATTGATATGGCGCAGTCGCTCAACCTCTACGTGCAGGAGCCGCATGGGCGCAAGCTCAGCGACCTGTACCTGCTGGCGTGGCGCAGCGGCCTGAAAACCACTTACTATCTGCGTACGCTGGCAGCGACCCAGATCGAAAAATCGACGCTGGATGTCAACCGCTATGGTGTTCAGCCGCGCTGGATGAAAAGCCAGAGTCCCTCCAGCGCCATCCAGATCGAGCGGGGCACTGCGCCGAACGGTCCAACCTGCAATCTGGACGATGACGATTGCGAAGCGTGCCAGTAACAGAGGAGGTAGAACGAATGCGATTTGCCGCCGCCGAAAAGCGACTTGTCAATTGTGAACATATCGACGTGAACCAGATCATGCCGCTGAAGTATCACTGGGCCTGGGAGCATTACCGCAACGGGCTGGCGAATCACTGGATTCCCGACGAAGTGCCGATGCAGGCCGATATTCAACTATGGAAATCCAACCGCCTGAGCGCCGATGAGCGGCTGGTCATTCAGCGAACGCTCGGCTTTTTTGCGACGGCGGAAAGCCTGGTCGCCAACAACCTGACGCTGGCGATTTTCAGGTATGTGACCAATGCTGAATGCCGCCAGTATCTGCTGCGCCAGGCCTTTGAGGAAGCGGTTCACACGCACACGTTCCTGTATGTGGTGGAAAGTCTGGGGCTGGATGAAGGCGAAATCTTCAATATGTACCGCGAGATTCCCAGCGTCAGCCGTAAAGACGAGTTTGAAATGCAGTACACCCGCAGTCTCTATGATCCCGCCTTTTCGACGGAAACCAGCGAGGGCTTGCAGCAGTTCATTGAGAACCTGGTCGCCTTCTACGTCGTTATGGAAGGGATATTTTTCTATAGCGGCTTTGCCATGATGCTGTCGTTCCACCGCCGCAATATGATGACCGGCATCGGCACACAGTTTCAGTACATCCTGCGTGATGAAACCATTCACCTGAATTTTGGCATCGACCTCATCAACGGCATCAAGGCGGAAAATCCGGCGGTCTGGACGACGGCGTTGCAGCAAAAGCTCATCGCCATGATTCGGGAAGGGGTTGAACTGGAAATTGCCTTTGCCGGGGACTGTCTGCCGCGGGGGGTGCTGGGGTTGAATGCCGGGTTATTTCGCGATTATGTCCAGCATATCGCCGACCGGCGGCTGGAACGGATTGGGCTGCCGCCGCAGTACGGCTCACCCAATCCGTTCCCCTGGATGAGCGAAACCATTGACCTGAGCAAAGAGAAAAATTTCTTTGAAACCCGCGTGACCGAATACCAGTCCGGCGGGCTGAACTGGGATTAGCGCAAGGAGGGATACAAGATGGTGCTGGCGGCTAATCTGGGGTATCCGCGCTTTGGCGCAAAACGTGAGTTGAAGCGCGCGCTCGAAAGTTACTGGGGGGGCAAAATCACCCAAACTGAACTGCTGGCGGCGGGTCGCGAAATCCGCCTGACGCACTGGCAAATTCAGCAGGCGGCGGGAATCGACGTGATTCCATCCAATGATTTTTCGTTTTACGATCAGGTGCTGGATACCACATGGATGGTCGGCGCGATCCCGGCGCGGTTCTCGGCGTTGGATTCGGGGTCGCTGGATACCTATTTTGCGATGGCGCGTGGGCTGCAAAAGGATGGGCTGGATATCCCGGCGCTGGAAATGACCAAATGGTTCGACACCAATTACCATTATCTCGTGCCGGAAATTGCGCCGGGGCAGGCGTTCCGCCTCACCTCGACCAAAATCGTGGATGAATTCATCGAAGCGCGGGCGGCGGGCATCCACACACGCCCGGTGCTGCTCGGCCCGGTCTCCTATCTGCTGCTGAGCAAAACCGCCGACGATGGGATTGCCGTTGAGCAGCCCGAAGGGCCTCCACTCGATGCGCTGCCGAGGCTGCTGCCGGTGTATGTGGAAGTCCTGCAACGGTTGGCCGCAGCCGGCGCAGATTGGGTGCAGGTGGATGAGCCGTGTCTGGTGCTGGATCTGGACGAACAGGCGCAGGCGGCGTACTGGGTGGCATACGAGCATTTCGCACAGGTAGGGGAGATACACATCATGCTGGCGACGTATTTCGGTGCGCTGGCGGATCACCTGAAACTGGCAGTTGATCTACCTGTAGCCGGACTGCACCTTGATCTGGTGCGCGCAGCAGAGCAGCTTGAGGAGGCGCTGGCGCTGCTGCCCGCCGGCAAAATGCTGTCCGTTGGTGTGGTGGATGGGCGTAATATCTGGCGCACTGATCTGGACGCGGCGCTGGCGAAAGTAGAACGGGCAGTTGGCACGTTCGGCAAGGATCGGGTTCAGATTGCGCCAAGCTGCTCGCTGATGTTCAGCCCGCATGATCTGGAACTCGAAACCGAACTGGATGCCGAATTGAAATCCTGGCTGGCCTTTGCGCGGCAAAAGCTGGATGAACTGGTATTACTCAAGCGGGCGGTGAGCGAAGGGTTGGAAACCGTCGCTGAACCTTTCGCGCTTAGCCGCGCTGCTGTCGAAAGCCGCCGGCACTCTCCCCGCACCCATAACCCGCAGGTGCGAGCGCGGCTGGAAGCGCTCGACCCGGCTATGCTCCAACGCCATTCGGATTTTGCAACTCGCAAAGCCGTGCAGGCGCAGCGCCTGAAACTGCCGCCCCTGCCGACCACAACCATCGGCTCATTTCCTCAGACGGCTGAGGTTCGCGCCCAGCGCACCGCCTGCAACCAAGGCGAAATTACGCAGGAACAGTACGATGATTTTCTGAAGGCGGAAATTGCGCGCGCGATTCACCTGCAAGAGGATATTGGGCTGGATGTGCTGGTACATGGGGAATTCGAGCGTACCGATATGGTCGAATACTTCGGCGAGCAGTTGACTGGCATCGCGTTTACCCGGCATGGCTGGGTGCAGAGCTACGGTTCGCGCGGCGTGCGCCCGCCCATTCTCTACGGCGATGTCGCTCGTCCTGCGCCGATGACGGTGAACTGGTCAACTTACGCGCAGTCACTCACCGAGCGCCCGGTTAAGGGGATGCTTACCGGGCCGGTGACGATTTTACAGTGGTCATTCGTGCGTGATGACCAACCGCACTCAGAAACCTGCCGCCAGATCGCGCTGGCAATCCGCGATGAGGTGCTTGACCTGGAAGCAGCGGGAATGCGCATCATCCAGATTGACGAACCGGCCCTGCGTGAAGGGCTGCCGCTGCGGCGCGCGGCATGGGATGCTTACCTCAACTGGGCGGTGGACTGCTTCCGGTTGGCTTCCGGCGGCGTGCGCGATGAAACGCAAATTCATACCCATATGTGTTATGCCGAGTTCAACGACATCATTGATGCCATTGCCCGCATGGATGCGGATGTGATTTCAATTGAAGCCTCCCGCTCCAAAATGGAGCTGCTGGAGGCTTTCCGGCGTTACGCCTATCCCAACGACATTGGGCCGGGTCTGTACGACATTCACTCGCCGCGCATCCCCTCTCAAAGCGAGTTGGAGGCCTTGATCACCAGAGCCATGCAGGTGCTGCCTGCCAATCAATTGTGGATTAACCCTGACTGCGGCTTAAAAACGCGCACCTGGGAGCAGGTCATACCTGCCCTGCGGACGATGACGGCAGCCGCACAACAGGCACGAACGTCGCTCGTCACGGGCCAATCTCAGCAGGTCAATGATGTAAAACCATGATGAGAGTTTCTGGAGTCAGGCTTTCTCGCCGATGTAAACACGGCCACTTGACCACACACGCAGATTTTGACCTATGCACAGTCAGCAATCATCAACTGCTTGATACGGCGTTCGACCCGGTCGTAAAATCGAGAGGTTGCAGACAGTACAGCATGTTCGTTAAATACCCCTATGAGCTGTCTCAGCAATCACACGAGCAAAGTGCCTGGCTGCATCCGGTGGAGCGGCATCCAGAAACAGACCGGGTTCGATCAATTCCAGTTTCATCAGCACAAAGGCATCATCGACTATCACGCCATCCACCCGCGCATAGAGATGGTCTCTGCCTCCCGTCAGGCGGTGGGCGGTATCCAGTACAGATACTGCTGTGTCTATTGTGCGCTGCGGCACATCTCCCACCTGCCAGGAACCACCGTAAACCGAATTCACGAATATCGTGCTGCTTCCCGGCATTTTGCGAATGGCATGGCTGAAATTGTGGCGAAAAAACACGAGCGATAATTCCCCATTACGGATTTCCTCAACCACCGGCTGTACCATGACACCACTGGACGTTAACAAGTCCTCGAATGCTGGCTGGTGGTCTTCAGCGTTATCCACTGAAACAACTTGAATACCATAGGCGGATGCGCCAATCGTCGGTTTCAAGACCGCCTGCGACCAACCCTGATCTTCCAGCAGTTCTTGTAAATGGCGTTTTTCATCACTGCTTATCCAGAGGGTAGGAATGGTGCGAATGCCATACTGCGCCAGTTCGCGCAGATAGGTTTTCTCCATATTCCACAGTACAGTTTGAGGTGAGTTATACAGCGGAACATCGAGCGATTCCAATTTGCGAATCCACTGTTTAAATTCGTTGGAGCGCTTGTGATAATCCCAGCAGGAACGCAGCACCACCGCATCAAACCGCTGCCAGTCTACAACCGAATCATACCATGATACTGCTATAGGTTGTACACTCTGAACTGCCAGCGGTTGTAGTAAAAGCTGGTCGCTGAGAGACAAGGCGGGTAAGTCTTGGTAGGTAACAAGGGCAACTTTTTTCACTTCGGCGCTCTTTCAATCACTTCGGCACTTCAGCAACGATGATATACAGGCGGAAGCCATCCAGTAGGCGTGTTTCTTCCAGTTGATTAGTGTGGTGCATCCACGCACAACCTGAAACGATGAAGCCCGCCTTTTGCAGACAGTAAGCCGCCGTTGCCCAGGTCTGCGTGCAGGCCAGTGGCAGGTAATCTGTACGTTTACCCCAATCGCTCCAACCCCCGTCTTTCCTGATTCAGGTGTTTTCAATCAGTAACACCTTGCCACCGGGCGCAAGCAAATCTTTCCAGGCTGTAAATGTCGCTATCGGGTCAGCCAGTTCGTGAATGACATAGCGCGCTGCCATCAGATCAAAGCGATACTTATAGGCCATCGAGTCTAAAGCAAAGTCCGCCAGTTGGAATTCCACTTCTGGCAGCCGCTCACGCGCCACTTCAAGCTGTGCTTCATTTCGGTCTATACCAACAATGTTTAACCCTTGAGCCGCAAGGAATGCCGTGAATACCCCACTGCCGCACCCAACTTCCAGCACTGTTTGGTACTGCGAGAATGAACCCAATGCCGCTTCAATATCCTGCTTGTATGCTTCAGCCACTGCGCCGCTAATGAAAAAGCCGGGCTGTTCATCGTATGTTGCCATCCAACTCTGCCCTTATGGTCTACTCTTCGTCCCATGTCATAAAGGGATCATCCAAGCGCCGCCATGTACGCCAGCCAAGTGCCATTTCCGCATCGGTTAGCAGGCAGGCATCCAGAGCCATTGTCACCGCTTGTCGATCCAGGTCAACACCGATGATAACCAGTTCCTGCCGCCGGTCGCCGTAGTCGCCTTCAAAGTGGCACTTGATCTCCGCCACCAGTACCGGGTCGTCGGGGTATTCGTCTGCTGGTGTATCCGCCCACCACTCACCGCCATAATCCAGCGAGATCATCTCGCCTATCTGTGATCACACGCCAACCATGTTGTGCCGCGTCGCCAGCCAGACAAACCCTTTGGAGCGGATTACCCCATCCAGCGCATCGCTTTCCAGCATATCCATCAGCCGTGCCGGATGGAACGGACGGCGAGCGCGATAGACGAAACTGCTCACGCCATATTCCTCGGTTTCCGGAGTGTGAACTTCGCCAGACAGCCATTCCTCGAAAGTCGTCGCCAGATCGAAGTCAAAGCGCCCGGTGTTCAGAATCTCTGCCGGAGTAACCTGCCCGTACTGTGAGCGAACTAGGCGGGCGCGAGGATTCATACGCTTGAGCAGGGCTTCGATCCGGTTGAGGCCATCGGCACTCACGAGGTCAGTCTTGTTCAGCACCAGCACATCGGCGAACTCAATCTGATCGACCAGCAGATCAGCAATCGTGCGCTCATCATCCGCGCTCATGCCCAGGTTACGATCCTGCAACGTATCCAGTGTATCCAATTCGCGCAGGATGTTCTTCGCATCGACCACCGTGACCATCGTATCCAACCGCGCCACGTCGCTCAAGCTTGCGCCATCGTCATCCAGCGGGAAGGTGAACGTTTCAGCAACAGGCAGCGGCTCGGAGATGCCGGTCGATTCGATCAACAGATAGTCGAAGCGACCTTCGCGGGCGAGGCGTTTCACATCCTGCAACAAGTCCTCGCGCAGCGTACAGCAGATACAGCCGTTGGTCATCTCGACCAACTTTTCCTCAGTACGGCTGAGCTGAGCGCCGCCGTTGCGGATAAGTTGCGAGTCGATGTTGATTTCGCTCATATCATTGACGATGACGGCAACCTTCAGCCCCTCGCGGTTGTTCAGGATGTGGTTGAGCAGGGTGGTTTTCCCTGCCCCTAAAAAGCCAGAGAGTACAGTGACGGGTAGCTGAGTCATGATTGTTTCTCTGGCTTGTGTTCAGCATACCATAAGCGAGTAATGGTGTAAGCGGCTTCGCTGGCCTGATACGCTGCGCCGAGCGCACTTGCCCAGCCGCGCACATCGCCAACCGCCCACAAGCCCCTGATTGCCGTCTGGTGTTGGCTGTCGGTTTTGATATAACCATGTTCATCCAGTTCGAGACTGAAATTGGCGATGATCTTTTCGGTGAGCGGCTGTGGCGCTTCGTCAGGTCGCCACCACAGCGTACCAACCGCCACCTGTTCACCTGTACTCAGCGTTACCGCTTCGACCTTGCCCGCCGTGTGATGGATTTCCACGATGTCGCCCTCGTGAATGGTAATGCCCTGCGCGGTCAGGGCTGTGTGCTGCTCATCGTCAATTTGGAGTCGCGGCGCGATGATGAGTTTGATCTGTGCTGTCCAGTTACGGTAGAGGTGTGCGCGGAAGATGTGCGTCATGTGTTCCGGCGCCAGTTGAGAAGACACAACCAACCCCCACACACGATCCCGATTCTCATAACCATCGCAATAGGGACAGGCGATAATCGTATCGCCCCAGCACGCCATAAAACCGGGGACATCCGGGTACACATCACGATAGCCGAGCGCGAGAATAACGTGCTTTGCTGTGATGGATGCACCGGCCTCACCGATTACTGAAAAGTCGCCTTGAGGGTTGGCTTGCACATCGACCACCCGTTCAGAGCGCAGTTTCGCGCTGTCATAGACTTCAATCTGCCGCCATGCCTGTTCACGTATCTGCGCGGGAGTCAGCCCATCCAGCCCGACAAAATTATGCACGCCATGCGACGCGGCGTTACGCGGCGGCTCTGGTGTATCGAAGACGATCACGCGCCTGCGTGTTCGTGCCAGGATCAGCGCCGCCTGCAGCCCGGCTGGCCCGCCTCCGATAATGGTGACATCATAGTGTGCTGCGTTCATAATCGCTTCATTAAACCTTTTCATGTGTAGGCATCCGTCCTGCGAGGGAATCATAGGTGCAGACACTCCTCTCGTAAATGATTTGACAGCGTTAGCCACATCTGAGCAACCAGATACGCCGGGAAACCACCGTGATAGCGCCTACTCTCCGGCCAGGAGGCGATTACCCGCTCGCGGTAATCCGGTGCCATCTGTGCAGCCAACCAGTCCTCATAACCGCTGATCCAACGCATTGCCTCCGCAAGCAAGTGGTAGGCGGCCTGTTGTTCTCCCGCATGATGCGCTGCGCCTGTACAAGGTAAATCGCACCCACGCCAGGCATTTGGCAGCAGATGAACCTGCGCGGTGTAACACGCTCGGAAGCGTGCCCGGCTCAGAAACAGACTGCCATAGCCCTCATGCGCTATCCACACACCCCAGCCCCACAGGTTGAGTACCGCGCCCTCACTCAGGCAAAAGCTGTAGGCACTGTGATAACGTGGGTCAGGCGAAGGGCGTTTTGCTGCGCCATAAGTCACCAGCAGATTGCCCTCCGCGCGGCGCACATCACAGCCCCAGCACCACATCTGTTGATTCAGCAGCGCTGCGCCACAGCGACTCACTTCAGCAGGCAAGCGAATAGAAGACCGCTCTTTTGCGTACCTATGTTTTGTTATCACAGACCATTTCAAATTCCTGCTTGCCAATCTAATTGATACGTGGTATCAATACGACTGTCAATGATACGCGGTATCAATGAGAAGCGCAAGGCTGGATGTCTTATGTTCACCAAAACGATCAATCCCGAAGATTGGCTGACCACGCTCCGTGAGAACGGCTGCAAAGTTACCGAAGCACAGGCGATGCTCGTCCGCATTTTCGCCCACAGCGAATACCCACTCAGCGCCGAGCAAGCCTGGGAAGCCGCCCGCCAATCGCGCCCGGAGACTGGCAGGGCAACGGTCTACCGCATCGTGGAGAAGCTGGAAGGCCTGGGATTGCTGCGGCGGGTGCATGGTTACAAGGGGTGCAGCCACTTTATGCCCGTCCTGC
>SZPD01000499.1 GCA_030263515.1 Anaerolineae bacterium CFX9
GTGCGCCTGTACGCCCGCGACACCGACTCGTGGCCGTGGAACGTCGTCGCGCTCACGCCGACGGTCGAGGCGCGGCTGGAGGCGATCAGGACTGGTCCCTACGGACGCTGCGTCTATCACTGCGACAACGATGTGGTCGATCACCAGACGGTGACGATGGAACTGTCTGATGCGACGACAGTCAGCCTGCTGATGCAGGGGCAGGGTGACGAGGAAGGCCGGACGATGCGCTATGACGGCACACGAGCGACGCTCTACGGACGGTTCGTCAGCGGTCGTCAGGAGATCGTGATCCGCGATCACCTGATCGGCGCAGAAGAGCGTATCCCGATCGAGAATCCGCCGGATGGCGGCTATGGTCACGGCGGCGGCGACACGGGGATCGTGCGCAGCTTCCTGCGGACGGTGCGCGGTGAACCAGACGATACCGTGACGACCGCGCGCGAGTCGCTGGAGAGTCATCTGCTGGCGTTCGCGGCGGAGGAAGCGCGGCTCACCGGCCAGGTGATCGAGATGGGGGCGTACAGAAGTCGGGTTGAGGGGGAGGCGGTGAGTCTATGCTGAGACTCACCTCACAGTTTTTCTCAATATCCCCTAAACTAACATAAAGACGCAATATGACTATTCTGTGCAGCTCACAAGGGGTTTATCACCTAAAAATTATTACTGTATCAGCCGTAAAGTGGGTCAACACAGATGATCAGTAGTCTAGAGAACATTCAGGCGCATAACCAAGCGTTGGAAGCACGTTTTTTCAATAAGCTGAAAATCAACTATCAGTTGAATCGCCAACTAGTCAGTTTTCAGGCCAACAAGAACAAACCGTGTTATCGCTGGTTCAAATACAAAGAGGGTTTTTCCGAAGCGCTTGTTCAGTATCTATTAGATCATCTCAACTTTGATACAGGGCGTATTCTCGACCCTTTCGCTGGGACGGGTACTACGTTATTTGTCGCCAGTGAGCGCGGTCTGGATGCGACAGGCATTGAACTACTGCCGGTGGGCTGTGAAATCATGGAAGTCCGTAAACTCGCCCAGAACGGCGATGCCCCAGCACTGCGTTCTATCATTGATCGCTGGCAGCGTGAACAACCCTGGAAACAAGTGCAGTCTGTCACCCCTTTTCCGCACCTCCGAATTACCAGCGGTGCGTTTCCTGAGGAGACACAGCAGGCACTAGATCGTTATCTGGCGGCGCTGAAGTCGGAAACAGGCGCGGCAGCGCAGGTGCTTCGTTTTGCGGTGATGAGTGTGCTGGAGGAAATCAGCTACACCCGCAAAGATGGTCAGTATCTTCGGTGGGATTACCGCTCCGGACGACGCCAGGGAAGCAAACCCTTCGACAAGGCCAAAATCTTCGACTTTGATGAAGCCATCACCCGCAAGCTGGATGAAATTTGCACAGATCTCCAACCATCAGGTTTCCTACCGGGTTTCTTCAATGGATCAGGCAAGAAGGGGAAAATTGAGGTACTGCGAGGATCGTGTCTGGCTGTGCTGCCAACACTGCAAACAGCGTCGTTTGATGGGCTGATTACCTCACCGCCCTATGCCAATCGTTACGACTACACCCGCACTTATGCACTGGAACTGGCGCTGCTGGGCGTGGGGGAAACTGAAATCCGTGAGCTGCGTCAGGCGATGGTATCGTGCACTGTTGAGAACCGGGAAAAGACCGGGCTTCAGGCTGTTTTCGGGTCTGATGTATATCGTCAGGTATCAGCAGCTTTTGACCATCAGCAGGAATTGCAATCTATTCTCAGCTATCTTGAATGGCAGAAAAGCACAAAGTCGCTCAACAACTCCGGCATCCCACGCATGGTGCGAAACTACTTCTTTGAGATGGCGCTGGTGATTTTCGAGTGCGCTCGTCTTCTCAAACCAAATGCACCGTTTGTGATGGTCAATGACAACGTACGCTATGGTGGTGCGATTATTCCGGTTGACCTTATTCTCTCCGATTTTGCAGAACAGGCTGGATTTGATGTTGAGGTCATCTGGGTACTGCCGACAGGGAAGGGCAACAGCAGCCAGCAGATGGGTTTGCATGGTCGTGAGGAAGTGCGGAAGTGTATCTATATCTGGCGGCGCAGGAGCGAGTGATGCCGAAGAAAC
>SZPD01000500.1 GCA_030263515.1 Anaerolineae bacterium CFX9
GCCTCGATGATGCGCACCACGTCGCGCGCGGTCAGCCCGCGTTCGAGATGCTGAAGCGGCGCGAAGCGCAGTTCCGCGTAGAGCATGTGATCTTCGACGAGCTGCCGGAACATATCTCGCACCAGCACGCGCAGACCCTGCTCCGTTTGCAGCAGGTTGATGATCGGCGGCACATGCGAGAGAAAATCTGCCAGATCGGCGCACTGTTCCGGACCGGCAAAGTCGCGCAGATAGTCGTCGTGCGTGACGGATGGATCGAGCTGTGCCACGCCCTCATAACTGAGCGACGTATCCATGTGCAGGTGCAGTTCAACTTTGGGCAGGTGATTCCACTTCATCAGGCAGGACCTCACAGTCACAGACGGGGCAGACAGGGACTTTAACCGTTCACAGCCTGAATGTCGAAGGCGATCATGACTGTTACGACGATTGGACTTTTCCGCCGCGCACCAGATACACCGGCTCCGGAAAAATCTGACCATCCACGATTACGTCATCAAAGGCGATGGGCGGCCCCCGCGAGAAATAACGGCAGGCCGGGACCTGTGCGGATCGGTTCAGTGACTCACTGCCCGGCAATCAGATCATATTCCATCTCATGTTCGCCACCCGCATAGGGGACTGCGCCGCTGCCATCCTTCGCGCTCAGATACAGCGTTCGGCCATCCTCAAAATAGACGAATCCCTCAGTTTCGGCGGGACGTGGACGCCGCGCGCCGGGGATTCCCGCCCTGATCTCGCTCACGCCGCCCAGCCCATACACGAACATCTGCGAGTCTTCGCCCGCCCGGCAGGTGAAAAAGATCTCCAGCGAGTTCAGCCCGAACGCCGGGTCATAGCATTCTGAGCCGGCCTGCTGCTGCGTGATGGCGTTCTGCTGCAAGGTATTGAGCGCCAGCGCGTAGATATTGCGCCCGGCTGCTTCTGCCCGCTCAAACGCCAGGTAGCGTCCATTGGGGGCGATGGCGGGGGCGCTCGCATTTTCGACCACCAGCAGCGCACTCACGAAAGCCGCGCTTTCATCCAGCAGCAGAGCGTAGATCGAGGGGATGCCCTCCGCGTTGGTCAGGGCGATGAACATCATCCTGCCATCAGGAGACCATGCAGGCGCGCCCGGTGCAGGGGTCAGCCCCGCCGGAAATTCCAGAACCGACTCGATTTCCCATTGCAGGCTGCTTCTGCCAGATGCCTGATCGTAAGTGAACCTGATCCGCTGATACGAGAAGCCGATTTGTTCTTGCAGGGCAGCCGGTTCGGGCGGGATGCCAGGCAGCAGGACCTGTATCCGACGCACGTCCGGCGGCAGGCTGCTGAACTGCCCGCGCAGGAAGAAACCCGCGCGGCTGGGCGTGATGCCGTCGAAGCGGTCGCCATATCCGCCGGGGAAATCGTAGAGATGGATGCCTTCTGGAAGCGGCATCGTGTTGACCGGTATCAGCCGGAACTGGGCGCTGTTTTCGACTCGTGCCGCAGGATCCATCACATAAATCCGCAGTTCACCCTGTGAATCTATGCCGATCGCCAGCCCAACGATCTGCCCGCTTGGCAGCGGTGATTCTGGCGGCAGACAGCCGAAGCATGTTCCCGGCTCGCCGGAAGATGGTGCAGCGTTCTGGTTACCGGGCAGCGGCGCGGGTGTTGGGGTTTCTGCTGCGGGCGGTTCTGCGGGGGCTTCGGGCGTGAAGGTCGGCGTATTCGGGGCTGCTTCGTCACCGGGCGGCGCGGGTGTTGGGGTTTCTGTAGGATTGGCGGCGATCACGGGCAGTGTCGCTGTTGGATTGGCCACCAGAACGGGCAGCGTCGGCGTCGGATTGGCGACCAATGCGCCGAGTGTTGGCGTCGCGATCGCCGCTAAACCTATTCCCGGCTGACCGGGTAGCGCCGAGCAGATTTCATCGTATGGGCGGTCGATAGCGGCGATCTTCTGGAACCACGATGACGAAGCATCGATCACGATCTGGCTGAGCTGTGCCGCGCCGACGGTCATCGAGTTGCCCTGAATGCAGTCGGGGGGCGGCACAACGTCGGCGGGCAGGCTGCCGCCGTAGGTATAGATGCTGGCAGCGCCGCAGGGATCGACAGATTTCAGGATACGGTAGATGGCTTCTGCGCC
>SZPD01000501.1 GCA_030263515.1 Anaerolineae bacterium CFX9
CAGGCGTATGAACTGCGCTGTCTATGCTTCGACGCCGACACCGAGCATCGAACGGACTTTGGCGACCAGATCGTTATGCAGAATGGGCTTCTGCAAATAATCGTTCGCCCCGGCTTCGATCCCACGGATGATGCTTTGAGCGTCCCCCCGCGCAGACAGGATCAGCACGGGCGTCTTGCTCGTGGCGTCCCGCCCGCGGATCGTCTGGCAAAGCTCAATGCCATCCATCCCCGGCATCATGACATCCAGGATGATCAGGTCTGGATCGTGCTGATCCAGCACTTCGAGTGCCTCGCGCGCGCCATCGGCCTTCAGCACCGCAAAGCCGCCGCGCTCCAGCATGATCGCAATCAGCGTGCGAGCACCGGCTTCATCATCAACAACCAGAATTTGACGCTTCATGAGGACGATCCTTGCAAATAAATCCGATGACCTGACCGTTGAGCGATAGATGGCACTTTCAGAATCTTGCTTCAGGCGGCGGATCAGCATTTTGTAAAGCATACGTCATAAGCAGTGTACCATCACTTTTTTGGCAGACGCAACGCAGAAAGCATTAATTGTCAAATATTCTGAAATTATTCAGAATTCCTCTCACACACTGACGTTGAAAAGATTATAATAACGTGCGTGCAACGGAGATGGACGTGACTTCGTATACATAGTCAGGTTGGAATGCGGTTGGAAGGGGATGCAATGGCGGCGCAAACTGCGATCCATGTAGAGCGTATTTCCAAGAATTACGGCAGCTTCAAAGCCGTTGATGACCTCTCATTCGACGTGCGGATGGGAGAGGTTTTCGCCATTCTGGGACCAAACGGTTCCGGCAAAAGCACCACGATCCGCATGATCCTCGACATTCTCAAGCCGGATACCGGCAGGATCAGCGTGTTCGGCGCGCCGATCAGCGACGCGGCAAAGGATCGGATCGGCTATCTGCCGGAAGAGCGCGGTTTGTATCGCTCGGTCCCTGTCATCGACATGATGGTCTATCTGGGTACGCTGAAGGGGCTGAAAGCCGCTGAGGCGCGCAAACGCTCGCTGGAATATCTGGAGCGGCTGGAACTGGGACCGCACGCGAAGAAGAAGGTCAGCGAGCTGAGCAAGGGAATGCAGCAGAAGGTGCAGTTTGCCGTCACCGTGCTGCATGACCCGGATCTGATTATCATCGATGAGCCGTTCAGCGGGCTTGATCCTGTCAATACGATGGTCATTAAGGATCTGCTGCTGGAAATGATGCGGCGCGGCGGCGCGATCGTCATGAGCACGCACCAGATGTATCAGGTCGAGGAAATGGCCGACCGGATGCTGATGATCTCCAAAGGGCGGCTGGCGCTGTATGGCGAGGTCAACGAGGTTCGCCAGCGCTACGTGCTGCCCGCCGTCATCGTCGAGGGGCAGGGACAGTGGGAGAATCTTGCCGGTGTCGAGCGCGTTGAGACGGATGGCAACGGACGCCGCGGCACTACGCTGTTCCTGCGTGACGGTGTGGCTCCGGACGCGGTGCTGGAAGAGATCGCCCATCGCCCCGATTTTCAGATTCGCCGTTTTGAACTGGCGGTCCCCAGCCTGAACGATATCTTCATTCGCGTGGTCGCCGATGGCAAAGCCGATCGTCTCGGAGGGGAGTAACCATGACCAAGGCATGGTTGGTTGCCAAACGGGAATATCTCTCCAACATCCGCCGTCCTGGCTTTCTGTTCGGCATGTTCGGCGTGCCGCTGATCATCATCGTCGTCACGGTGGTGATCTCGCTGGTGGCCGTTCAGTCGGAGGAAGATGCTGAACGGCTCGGCGCTGTCGGGTATATCGATCGGGCAGGTGTGCTGCGGGCAGACAATGACCCGTTCGGCGAAACGCTGATCGCCTTTACTGACGAAACAGCGGCGCGCGCGGCGCTGGACGCACGTGAAATCGGCGCATACTTCGTCGTGCCGGAAAATTATCTGCAGCAGCCGGAAATTGCGGTGGTCTCTCGCGAAGAGACGCCGCGCGCGCTGCGCACAGCGTTCACCTCGTGGCTGGTGCGCAGCCTGGGGCGTGATGCGGATCTTCCGCCCGATCTGCTGGAACGGATTCAGGAACCGGCGGCGCTCAACCT
>SZPD01000502.1 GCA_030263515.1 Anaerolineae bacterium CFX9
TGCAGCCCGGCTACGAGCTGATCCCCAATGGACGGCTGGCGGATAATTCATGGTGGCGCACCAATTACGCTGGCGCGTGGGTGCAGACCTCGAATTTCGGCAGCAATGCCACTGTCTCCGGTGATTGCAGCGGTCTGCCCATCGTCACTCCCTAACACCTGAACGGGAATCAGCTGCTCATAAGCATGGAAAGAGGCGCTTCTCAACGGAGGGCGCCTCTTTGTTTACACGTTGGCCGGGCTGGGGGCGATGACGAGGATAACTGTAGTGAAAGATACAAAAGATCGGCGGTTCACAACATTTCTGGTCTTTTCTCGGTGAAGTGCCTTTGCAAAGATCAGGCTGAAAATCGATCATGCGTGGAGCGAGGGCGATTGGCTTCAGTCGATCGATTTTATGGGACGCAGCTATCAGCCGGTGAGGGGTTCTTCAACGGAAAATCCGTGAGTTATCGCATATACTGGAAACTACATGAATATATGCCGCCTTCACGTTTTATCGGCAGGATGATTTTGAGCCTGCGCAGGGGCGGCTTCTGGAACAGTTCAATGACAGATCACAGACAGTTTGCGCAGGAGCACTGGCTCTCTGCGCAGATGCTTGAAGCCCTTTCCTCAGGGATCGTCCTTGTGGATGCCCTTCTGCCAGATATGCCCATCATCTATGTCAACACCACTTTCGAGAAGATGACAGGCTACAGCCGTGATGAGGTTCATGGGCGCAACTGCCGCTTCCTTCAGCGAGAAGATCGTCAGCAGCCCGCGCTGGAGACGCTGCGCCAGGCGCTCCACGAGCAGAAGGATGCTTCTGTAACACTGCGCAACTATCGCAAGGATGGCAGCCTGTTTCATAATGAGCTGCGTATCTCGCCGATTCGCGATCACCAAGGCGGCGTCACCCACTACGTTGGCATTCTCCATGACATCACTGAGCGCGTCAGGACAGAAGAAATCCTTGAGGACTATGTACTGCGCTATCAGGCGCTGTTCGGCAGCGCTTTCAATGCGGTTTATCTGCATGATCTGCAAGGGAACTTCGTAGACGCTAACGACACGGCGCTCACGATGTTTGGCTGCGAACGTTCCGAAATACGCTCGCTGACCATCGCTTCCCTGCTGGAACCTGATGATCTGCCGCACGCCCAAGCCAACCTGCGTAAGATTGTGGAGACGGGCGCACAGGACAGCCCTGCGATCTACAAGGTGCGTACCCGCAGAGGCGAGCTGATCTACGTCGAAGCGACGGCATCGCTGATCTATCGACACGGTAAACCCTGGCTGATTCAGGGGATTGCCCGCGATATCACCCGACAGCAGCAGTTAGAGGCGTCGCTGCGAGAAAATGAGCGCCGGCTGCGCGCCACGATCGAGTCCAGCCCCGACCTGATCTTTCGAGTCCACCGGGATGGCACACATCTGGACTATCATGCCCCGTCTGACGATCTGCTGGCGGTCAGCCCGGAGGAATTTCTCGGAAAGAAAATCACCGATGTCCTTGCGCCTGAGATGGCAAACACGCTGATGCGCCTGTATCAGGAAGTGCTGGACAATCAGCGGATGGTCGTCTACGAGTATGAACTGGCAGTGATCAGCGGCCTGCGGCAGTTTGAGGCGCGCATCGTTCCCAGCGGCGAGGATGAAACGGTCACCTTCGTGCGTGATGTGACGGCGCTGCGCCAGGCAGAAAAACAGGCGATTGAACTGGCGCTGGAACAAGAGCGCATGCGCCTGCTGACCGAATTCATCCGCACGGCCTCGCATGAATTTCTGACGCCGCTGGCGATTATCAATTCGAGCGCAGACTTGATCCTGCGCATCGAAGATCCGGATCACAGACGGGAAAAAGTCTCTCAGATCACCCAGCAGGTGAGCCATGTGAGCAAACTGGTTGAGATGCTGCTGACCGTCGTCACTCTCGAAACCCTGCGCCCCGACAAGAATCCGATCGATCTGCCTGATCTGGTTGGCGGACTGTGCATCGAGATGAGGACTCTCGCGGAGGTTGGCGACCGGTTGCGCAGTACGATCGCGCTCGATCTCCCCGTCGTGAACGGATACCCGGCTCACCTGCGCATGGCGATCCGGAATCTGATCGAGAA
>SZPD01000503.1 GCA_030263515.1 Anaerolineae bacterium CFX9
GAAACGGCTTGTGAGTTCTTTCGCCAGCGTTCCCTCATCCGCCTGTACAGCAATCCACTGGATGAACTTCGCGGTGAAGCCGGGGAGATAATCGCGTACTGCTTCCAGCTTCGCCAACGCCGCGCCACCTGGATCACGCTTCTCCCAGGGTGGGATTTCCAACACCAGCATACGAGACAGGATCGAGGCTTCCCCCTCGATGGTCGTCTCGCCGGTAGACAGCAGCAGTCCGCGACAGGGACGCTCGTGCCGCAGTTTAGCTTCGCGGGTCAGCCTGCCGCGTCCCATACCGCGTGAATAGCTCTGCAAAAAGCGGGTGAAACTGCGTTCGTCAGCATAGATGGTTTTGTAATCGTCCACCCAGTACAGGGTATCTGCCAGCGCATAACCCAACGTCTCGACGGTGTTGATCGTATCACCCCATTGACCGGGCGGCGTGTCACGGGTGAACTGCCCGTAGAAACTGGTCAACAGGGAGGCGATTTCCGACTTGCCGCTGCCGGATGTCCCCACCAGATGCACCGCCGGGCGGGTTGCGGCGGCGGGAAAGAAGCGCTGCACGCCAGGGAGCATAGCAAAGGCGATCAATGAGGGCGCGAGGTGTTTTGGGAGTGTGGCGACGGCTGCCTTAAACGCTCCCAGACTTTCCTCCCAGTCCGTGCCACGCAAACGGTAGTCGCGCAGACGGCTTTCAAGTTCGACCTCCGGCGGTTCACTTAACTGTCCATCGGCGCTGACACTCATTTCCGGTGAAACATACACCCACTTGCCATTGATCTCCGTCCAGCCCATGAAACGATAGGTTTTCCGACGTGGGTAGATGCCTGACAACGCTAGAATCGCAGGGGCTAAGTGCCGGATCATCCCGGCACGGACAGTAAAATTCTCACCAGCATGTCCGGCGATAAAACGCTGCAAAGCATTCGGGTCGCCAAACAGTTCACTTGGCACATGCAGCGTCAGGGTTTCCTCGCCGCAGGTCAGTTCCAGAACCGTCAGATGTTCAACCTGCCCATCATCATCCATGCGGGAAGTACGCTCCAGCACCCGCCCGACCCATCCAGCAACGGTCTGACGGCTCGTACCGCGTTCGGTTTGTTTTTCAAAGACCATACACCCATCAGCCATGAGATACCGTTCCGTCGCTGGTGCGGCGGCAAAGGCAGCACGGTCTAATTCGCGCTTCGCTTCTCGATAGAGTCGGTCTAAGTCAGCGATTTTCAGCCCATCGCCGCACAGCACTTTGAGACGCTGGCGCTCGGCTGCCCATTCGACAGGATTGAGGTGAGCGCAGGCGGTCACAGCCGCGCTGATTTGTTCCATCGTTGGGTGTTCACGTTCGGTCTCCGGCTGCCCAAAGCGGCTGACAAGCTGTTCCACCTGCTGGCGGGCGGTTTGTCGTGGCTCTGCGATGGGATCACGTGCTGGGTGGCTGAAAGCACTCTGGATGGTCGCCAGCGCCTCGCGCTCACTGCTGCCGCTGGCAAGATGACGTGGAATAAGGTCACGCTCCGCGTCGGATTGGCTATAACCTGCATCGCGCAGTTGACAGGCTGCTGCAAACAGTTCAGTGTTGCGGCTGCCATTCGCAGCGCCGGATGCCAGATAAGTTTCAGTACGCGGTGGCAGTGGGTGATGTCCATTCCCGTTTTGCGTTACCACCTTCAACCCATCCAAGCTCGTTTGCTGAGGCTGGCTCTCCAGCCACGCAAACGACTCTAGCGGATAACGCCGTTCCGGGTGGCTCTCGACTACCATAACCACGACACCGCCCCGCTCTGGCTTGGTATTCACCGAATCAGGCAGGCGCATGATCCCCGCCACCGTTTTCACGTATTCGGGATCGCCGCCTAATGCCGCGAACAGTCCGCGCAGAATGCCTGCGATTTTCTGACGGTCAGCGTCACTCTGAAGGTGGAACAGATCATCCAGCAGCCAGTAGCCATGCCAGCCGCCGCCGCTGTCGAGGATGAACGAAGGTGCGGGGTCGAAATCTTTGAGCCTCATTAGGTTCTGGTCGCGCTGGTGGGTATCGCCTTCACAGTCAATATCGACCCACAATGCCGGAACGAGCGCGGCGGCTTCCGCCTTGC
>SZPD01000073.1 GCA_030263515.1 Anaerolineae bacterium CFX9
CCATAGTACCGCATTTCACAGTCGATTACCGTTAAAATTGGTTACAATCGGATCTCAGATTGGCGGTGTTTCACTCGGAAAGGCATATAATAGATGAAATAGGAGATGTGAGTTCAGCCTATGGCAAGGGAAGAGCAGCGATTAATCTCAACCGTCAATCAGTATCTTGGCATCAACGCCCATCTGCACAGCCATTTCCTGCATTCGGAAACCGAAGGCTGGGAAGAGTTTCACAGCAGCCACATTACTGACCTGACGCGGGCGATGAATACTCATCTGCCGGCAATGGGCTACATCGCGCGGCAGGAACGCTCTTTGCAAATCCGCCACTTTGACGAATCTCTCTCTCCGATTTCGGATGTTCTAATTAGCGACCTGCCCCGTGTCGGTGAGCGCGCTGCTGTCCGTACTTTCACCACGCCCCAGGCTCAGACCGCCTTCAACGTGCCTGCCTCAACCCTGCTGGAACGTGAGCCAGTGGACGTGAAGCGCCCGACGGCCATCAAGATTTACGAACTACAAGCGGAACCGGGCGGTAGTCAGCGCGAAAAGCCCGTCGCCTGGATTGAACTGCTCTCGCCATCCAACAAGTCCGGCTCGGGTTATACGAATTATGTTGCCAAGCGCGAAGCGTTACTGGCGAACTGGCTGGTGTTTGTCGAGCTGGATTATCTGCATGGCGTTTCAACCACGTTGGAAACCGTCCCTGATTATCGCCCGCCGGGACGCGACCAGAAGCCCCGTGACGAAGCCCATCCCTATCACCTCTGGCTGATTGACCCGCGCCAACCGCCAGATGAACCGGAAAGCGCGGCGATTGCGGCGTTTGATGTTGACCAGCCAATTCCGGCGCTTAGTATCCCGCTGAACCAGGGCGACCATCTCACGTTTGATTTCAACGCGATCTATCACCAGACCTTCCGGGCGCAGCCAGCCTTTGGCATGGCGGTGAATTATGCGGCTGCGCCCGAAGCGGTGGAGCGCAATTACAATCTGCGCGATCAGGCGGCGATTGCCGCGCGGATGCTAACGGTGCAAAAGCTGCATCGCGAGGGTGCCAACCTGACACAAGGCCCTTATCCGGTTGACTCCCACCTGCTCGACAGCCTGCGCCGTCGCCCGGAAGTGGTGCAGCGGGTGCTAACCTCCGATGATTTTACGCCCATAAACTCGCTTGATCTTGATCTGGAATAGGCGCTAGAAGCGATCCTTTTCCGTCGGGAAGTAGATGCTTCTGAAGCTAAACTGCTCTGGCTGGGGACTGTGACGGATACCCTCGTACAGTCCGCCCGTGACACGGTTCAAGCCTTTGTGCAGCTTCTCCCGAATATACCCATCGTCCTCATGCGCCAGGAGCAGGATCGCGGCGTGAGTCAGGTAATCGACAGCGGCAAGCAGTTCATATGCCATGCGACCCTGCCACGAGTGAACACCATTTGCGTGTGCCGTCGCGGTCTTGAGATCATCCAGTCCGCTGTATGCCCGCAGCATGGCTTTTGCCGTCGCCTCGAAATCGTCGATCCGCACATCATCCGGCGCGAACAAGCGCAGGAAGTCGCGGATGGCATCGACGGTGTGAGACGAGAGAAAGTGCTGCCCACAGCGGACAGCAAGCGTGTGCCATGCGCCGGCGTGCAGCGAGTGACCGCACAGCTCGAACGCGGCATTCTGGACAGCGACCAATAGATCGATTACCCGCTCATCGTCCCGGTCTGCGTTCAGATTGGAAGCAACGAATTCGGCAATCGCGGTGTAGTGGGCGTTGTCAAAGCGGTCATGATACTGCTGCATAGCAGCGGTGTTTGGGTCTTGAGTCATGAGATTATCCCTTCAAATGGCTAAAAGATTTGATTGAAACTGATGCTATGCACGGATCGGCGGACGAGTTTTGGTGGACATGGTCAGGTGATCGCGTGATGTGCCAGCGGAGCGTATTGAGGAAAATGACGGACTGCCAATGGAAACTGGCAATCCGTTACTGAAGCGCCTCGAACCAGATACTGCTGAAGCGCGCGATTTCACCGTTGTCGAGAAACCTGACGAACATCGTATGAATGCCGATGCTGTAGCGGTAGTCGGCGCTGTCGCACAGCGGATAGGCAACAACGATGCACTTCCGACGTGGATTGACTGTAGACAGTCCGATAATGCACCCGACTGCGCCGGGTTTGGGCAGTTTTGAATGATGGAAGTTTTGACGCTGGCATTGAAGCATGACTACACCTCTTCCTAATCTGGTTCACAGGACAATACGCTGTTGCCATAGCCATTGACCAAGTGAACGCCTGTACCCAACACATTGGCCGCGCGCTGCACGCCCTCCAGCGCCTCCGGTAGGCTGTAAAACTGACCGAACTGATCGAGGATTTCATCTTCCATGTCTCGCAGGTGATAAGGCGGGATGGCGGCACAATCTTCACTCTTGGCGCGAGCTTCAGCCGGGATTTCGAGAACAATGGCGGACGCGGCGGATGCAAAAGCGATGGGGTTTTCACCTGCTGCCAGGGCAACGCCGATTAGCTCCGCCCGGTGTTCAATCCAGATGATGACATACTCGCTCCCTATCGGCAGCACGGAGCGGTCAAAGGCGGTCACAGCCTGTACCAGGCGAATTCGACCACCCGGATAGAAATGCTGTGCCTCATCATTCACCTGGGCGATCAATGGGTCGCCCTCTTTGATTGGGCGAAGTTGCATCATAAAGCCTTCAAAATCATCAGCCAGCGTGACGGTGACTTCAGCAAAGGTGTCCAGATCGAGTTCATATGCCTGACGGATGGCTTCTTCCATCGCCTCATCGGCAGCAGCAATTTCAGCGTTGATATCGGTGTGTGCTGTGAAATTCTCGATACCATGCGCCTGTAAATCAGCGAGTTTGTATATCAGGATGAGACACCAGTTATGAACGCCAAAGCGGTCATAGGCAGCGGCGCGGACGCTGCTGCCAAGCTGCTCTGCAAGTTGATTCACGGCGCGGATGTAGATCGTCCTGTAAACTTCAATACCGTCAGGTACGGCATCGCCATCGGAGAAGCCCCATTTACTCTGCATGTCTTGCCAGAAACGCATGATGTGCATCCTTTCTGCGTATTCGGTTGTGCAAGAAAAATCGAAGAAATTAGGCGTGAAGATAAGGGAGGAGTTCGTCGCGGCAGATGGGCAGGCTGCGGACGGACAACCCATCCACGCTGATATAGCTGACGAAGGCCGTCACGGGCTGGCGGTGCAGCAGTTTGTAAACGTAACCCGACACGACGCAGGCGACGAGATCATTGATGAGCAGGTGCTGCTCGCCGCGTGCGACTAGATCAGCACAGGATAGAGTTGGTTGCGGTGTGGGCTGCGGCTCAGGTTCGAGTAGTTGGGGAAACAGCAGCGCCGGGCTGGGCAGATAGCGATACTTGCCCTGGTCGCCGTTGATGTGCCGCATTAGCGTATCCCGATCTGTGGAATTGCCGATACACACTTGGCCGCTGTCAAAGTGATTGCCTGCATCCAGCCAGATGCCTTCGACTTTCGCTAATTCGCGGCGGGCGAGATGATTATCTACGCAGCCAATCACGAGGTTGCCATGCCGTTCAATATGCCGCCGGGCATCGAGTGGTTGATCCACAGCGGCGATCTCAAGTCCGAGCGCCTGGTTAAAGCGGCGCGCCAGCACCCGACTCTTGTTCTGTCCGATGTCGCCTGCAGCAAACATCTGTCTGCCGACATTTTTCTCTTCGACAACATCTGGGTCAATGAGAACGACTGATGGCGTATGCAGACGTGCGCGGCGCATGTCATAGATCATCCGCGCCAGACTGCGCGCCACCTGCGACCCTGTACCGCCCAGACCCACGACAGTCACGGTCTGGAGATGCATGAAAGGGTCAAAGACATTCATGATGATGTTTCTCCTGCCTCGGCGAGCAATTGGTGAAGTGCGTTCAGGAGCGTTTCAAGGTCAACGCGCCGCGGCCATGCTTTCAATACCGCGATCCGCTGCTGAGGCGGCGACAACAGATTTTGAAGCGCGTCCATTACCTGGTCGAGCTGATGCAGTGTATTGAGTCGTTGAGCATCCACCCCGACGAAGAACCGCAGCCCGCTGTCGTAATCGCTGCTGTATTCCACCTCAAACGTGATGGCATGGCGCAGCGCGACTGGCTCGAGTAGGGCATATACGCTCTCTTCATCCCGGTTGCGCCCTTCCCATTGAAAGTAAAGATGGTCGTCCCCAACCTCGGATACCGGGAATACGCCCCAGTTCTCATCGGCTTCCAACACATCGAGAACAGCTTGTCCGATGGCTGCATTCGGTATCTGTGCCTGCAAGATCGCGTAACAATCGTAGCCCATCGTTTGCTCTCCTCTACTGACGATCATCACCCAGCACTTGGGCAAGGGTTTTCTTCACCGGAATCAAATCGGCCTTCGGATACACGCGCGCTTTACGCCCTTCGAGATGGATGAGCTTCTGCCGGATGTCCTGCGGGTGTGATTTCGACTTGCCATTACAGCCGTGATCGCCGAAGCGACTGCCCAGGAAAATCGCCCAATCGTCGGCCAGCGAACTGCCTTTCAGGGCCGCCTCGGAGACCACTGGTACGCTGCCCCAGCAGATGCTGCCGCTGGTAAACACATTCGGCAGCGGCAGGTGAAACAAGGGAACGTCCAGCTTGTCGGGGCGCTGCTTCACCGCGTAGACCTGATACTGCGGTGTTTTGTCGTCTGCCGTCACGCGGATCATCAGCATTCCGGGCAGCGGCACGCGCAGCGGGGTTTCCGAGCCTTCAAAATACAATCCGGTTTTACCCGGCGGACGATACTCGACGACGGTTTTCTTTACACCTTCGTACCGCACCAGCAATGTATTCCCGATCATCAATCCGGTGTCGAACCCGACTTTTGCTGAGAGCGCCAGCGCGATCTGCGCCGGATCCACCGGGTATTCAGCCACCCGGTCACCGTCCCATTTTTCGAGCATCACCCCATAGCTGTAAAATCTAAGCACAAGCGAGGGCTGTTCGGTCAATACCCGATCCAACGCTCGGCCAGACACATCGAACGCGAGGGTTGTCATGGCGTTTCTCCTTCGGTAATTTGCTGATCGCTTTATAAATATGCTGCACGTTGTCGCGCAGCGCGTTTAGAACGATGGGATGCGTTTGCAGAAATTTCAGCCCATTGAGGGCATGACCGATGATTTCATCTGCCTCGTGGATGATGGCAGCGGCGAAATCGATGTTCTCACGCTCCCAGGACAGCGGTTGGAATTCGCACATCGTTTCATAATCGAAGTCGATGGTGGAGTTGCCGGAACACGAGAACAACCACTGCATTAACCATGACAGGTTGCGATAGCCTTCATCCGGGTGATCTTCCAGGCTGGCGGCGATGATCTGCCCGGCGATGTGAGCGCATTCTGGAACTTCAACCTGGTAGGGATGCGTGGTTGGATCAATCCCAAACGCCTGCACAACGGGGACAACATCCGCATGGCTTTGATAGAACTCCGGGTCTTCGAGGGTGACGCCATAAGCGGGCATCGGAATGCCGTAGGGCATGAATTCGAGGTTGTCGAGCGGGATACCCTGCTTCTCGATTTCGCCGCACACCAGGCGTTCAACCTCAGCCCACGAACTGCCGGAACGCAGCCGTTCAATCACCTGCACGTAGATGTCCGGAAAGGAGTCGCGCACCACGCGCAGCGCCAGGCTGAGGGTATCGCCGTCCTCCCCATAATCGTCTTCATCGGCAAACTCGTCCCAGAATGGATCCAACCAGGCCACAGCATTCGCCAGGCACAGCAGTGGATCGGCATTCATGCCCAGGACAAGCAGGTGTTGAGCCTGAAGCAAATCGCTCATAAGCCATACTCCATCAGTTGCAGGGATGTCAGCGGCACAGAAGCAAGCTGGCTGATCTGTGAGGCGGCGTAAGCGCAGCGGCGGGTGTAGCCCACCAGTTCCGTGACCGCCTCGACCATCTGACTGCGAGGAATGTCGGTTGGGAACCAGCTGCCCTGGGGCTGGGTGCTGCCCTGCTTGAGCAGTTCCATCCCCAGGAGCTTGACCGGTTCAACCTGTGCCAGGCACTCCCGCAGGCTCGTTAATGTCAATGTGACTTGGTGCATAAGATGTCCTCATTTTGAAGCATATCCTGTCCTAATCGGGCGATATTGGTGCGGTTTTGTGGTCGTTGAGTCATGGATCTTGAAGCATATCCTTTCCAAAGTCGTGAAATTTCAAGCATAAAACGTCCTAACGTTGCGAAATTCACGACGCGAACAAAAACAGAGCAGTGGGCATACCGCTGCTCTGGCAAAACACATATAGGTTACTGTGTAGCGGGTGAAAGATAACCGCACCGCGTCATCGCCTCAGTGTAGGCGTGACGGTAGGCTTTCCCGTGTACCATCCAACTGTCAATGACCGCATGGATACGGTCAACACTGGGATAAATGCCCTGCTGGTGCAAGTCGAAAACTGTCTGGCGAATGCGGTCACAGGTCGCCTGTACTTGTCTGGCAATGTAGTCGCGCCGCCGACTCAAGAGCGTTTGTGACTGCGAGGGGAAATTGTCTTTGAGATAGCGGGTGCTTTTCCCAACTGTCTGGGCAATCTGCTCCAGGGAGACAGCACCTTCATCCTCCTCTAAAATCCGGTCGAGGTACGCTTTGACAGACGTTTGCAAATGTTCAAGTTGGTCCTGTCGCCTGGTTTCAATAACCTGAAGCTCGTGCGCGAAATGCTGTTGCAGATAATGGTCACCCACGCTTAAGCTGGTACGTATTTCACTGAAGGTGGGAAACATCTGGTTTTGCAGCACAGTTTTCAGGTAGCGACGACAGCGTTCGTGCTTGTCGGTAAGAAAGCGCTGCGTTACTTGCAGACACAAGTCGTAAAAATGGTAGTAAAGATCGCCTGCTCGGTACCCATGCTGCTCTGCCCATTTGGACAGCACCACGGGTGGGTCCTGGTGCAGCGCTGCTTCCAGAATCTGGCGCTGTTCCGCGTAAATACGCTGCCAAAGTGCATCATGGTGTGCAGGAAACGCTTTGCGGAAGGCCATGACCGTGCCAAAGCCACACTGTCGGGCAATGGTACGGAGCGACGGTAACCGCTGTGGCGACTTGAGCAACTGGTCGGGGTAAGCCAGCGGATCGCTGGTTTTGGGTTGTGTTGGGCAACCCACTGCCAGAGCAGCCGGTTGGATTAGCGCCCGCCAAAACGGTTCCCCTGAATAGGCTGCTAAACGTGCAACCATGTCCAGACTGGGGTGGCGACGGTCTGCCAGCAGCGTACTGACTGAGCTGGCTGTGGTGTGCATAACCTGTGCCAGATAGGTATAGGTCGTTCGGTGCTGCTGTCCGAGGTGTGGAACGACATATGCCATACGGTTGCACTGTGCAGGGTTCGTCCAGGGAGCGAGCGACAAGAGCCGTCCAACAGCCTCTGCTCGCTTGTAGTTCTCCTCACTACAGGGGTGTAGTGGGTCTTGGAGTGTTGAATCGCCAAGCCAACTCTGACACTTCGGGCAATAGCTCACCACTGCCCAATTCGAGAGCGTGGTGAACTGGCTGCCGCAGGTCGGACATCTTTCGACGAGTGAGCATTGGTGAGCGGTACAGACTCCAACGCACTGCAAGCGCCACGTCAGCGGTTCGTAAAGAGGCGTTTCACGACGAGCTGCATCCGCAAAACACTGCGGACACCAGGCATGGTGTTGGCGCAGCATCCGGTACGGGTTGAGCCGCGCCCGCCAGTAGTTCATGGTCAGGCAATCCACCATCTCCTGGCAGGTGAGTTTTCCCAGCAGTGCAGACCAGGCTTGTCCGCTGTCGGTCATGCCATCTATGCGTGACAGCTTTTGCAGTGTTGAGGGTAAAACGTGCGTGTCGGTTTGCGTGCTGCAAAACGTCACCAGATCCACAACCTTGAGATGGTGCGCCTGTGCCAGGCGCTTGAGATAGCCCGTCAGGCTCTCGACAAATGGCGTTCCAACGCCAACCGGTGCAAGCGGGTACAGGACGCTGGTGGATGGGTATGCTGGAGTGAGCATCTCCCAGACAGTCGTTTCCATCTCAACCATAACCGACCACCTTGTCGCGTACCGGGTTACGAGTCCCCGGTTGGGATTTTTGGGTGGAGGTTTTCGGTCTGGTCGAAGACGATGCAGCTTTGTCGGTCACCGACAGTCCGAGCAGCGTTCGCAGCTCGGTTGCGCTGTGTTCCTGTATGAACTGCGTCTCTCCGCTGGTTATGCGCTGGAGCATGTCCACCAACACGTCCGTTTCTCTCGCCCACGTCTCACACATGCTTCGCGTGAGCGTTCGTTCATCCCGGTCGAAGGCTGCACCTGCTGCCTGGTACAGCCAGTCCTTCAGGATACCCACACAGCCCAGTGACCCGGTGAAGAAATACTCCCAATCCTCGACCAGATGCGGTTCTTCCGGGAAAGGGAGATGTTTTTGCAGTCCAAACAAAACCTGTTGGAAGGCAGCAATGTCTACCGGGTCGGTGGCTTTGTAGCGGGGAATGTGAATGCGGAAAATGCGTCGGTCGAGCTGCGGACTCAATCCGAGCAGCACATTCATCTCGTAGGTGCCAAACAACACCGTTGGGATACGTGAGCGGTTTGCCAGAGATTTGAGGACATCCAGTTGGTCGAGCAGTCCTCTGGCACCTGCTACTTTAATGAGATGCTGCCCTTCGTCGAACCACAACGCCTGAGGCACGCGCTGCGCCAGCACAGCCAGCAGCAGCTCGCCTAAATCGTCGGACGACAGGCGGGTACTGCGCTGTAAAACGGCATGTTCACCGTGCATGGTCGTGGAATACCCTACTTTTTTGTCCACCATGGGTTCCTGAAGTGCGTGCAGCAGTGCCTGACGAGTCTGTTTCCACTTGAAATTCCCGCCTCCAAATGCTTCCAGTTCAATCCCTGCGACCGGAAGATGACCCGGATGACGCTCAGCCTGAGCGAGAAACTGCGCCGTCAGGTCGCGTACCATGGCTTTGCGAACCGTTGTCTTGCCCACGCCCGGTGCACCAATGACCATGACAATCTGCCCATCTGTGGGATTACGCAGCGCGGACATGAGCAGTGTATGGGCATGAACAATGCTGGGATGAGCAACGACTTTGCTGTTGAAGTAGGCTTTGCGTGCTTCCGGGGATGCTTGCAGTAGCTCCAGCGGGAACTGAGGCGTATCCATGAGCTGTGTCCCTTTCATGGCTAAAAGTCGTCCGGGAGCAGAAGATGGGTAAAGGACGGTTTGAGTGCAGTCTCACCGTCTACTCCATCCGCAGAGGAACATATCTCTGTCTCAGCATTGGACACTGTCACAGGCGCTAACTGGGTTACACTTGACCGGATGGACTGCATGGCATCGTCGCACTGCTGTTGTCTCAGCAGGCGTTCGGAAGAAGTGGTTCGCTCCAGAAAGTCTGCCAACAATCTCGCATTGAGCGTGCCAATTGCTCGCCCGCGCTCACGGTAGCTGGCAACCATTTCTTCACGCGCAATCTGGAGTTCCTGCTCGGTACGGTTGTGGAAGGTCGCGTAATGTTCTGACGTGCAGCGCACCCATGTTTTGTCGAGGTAAGCGTAAGCAATCCCGACATTGAATGGGTCGTAACGAACAGGCACCTGCGTTCCCAGAATATCCGGTCGGTACATCAGGTCATGCCAGTAGTAGATATGCTCAATCTTGACTCCACTGGGTTGGACTTTGCGGGAGTGCCCGTGGGTGGGCGCGGGCAGCGCTTGCAGGATGAATGTGCTGTAATCCAACTGCTGGAACGCTCTCTCACCATGCTGGGTAAGACTGTCCTGGTAGAGCTGACGCGGTGACTGACCAAGCGAGAAATGCACTGCTTGGTCGTAGACTTCATACGCCCATTCCCGCAGCACGCCATACAGGGTCTCCAGCGTCCACAGTGCGAGCTGGCGTGGGTCATGCGAGGTGGTCACGAGACGAACCTGACGGGTGAGCTGGGTGTTGCCTGTCAGGTTGTAGATGAACTGGGTGTTGGCGGTGCGAAACAGACGCTCGACCACATCGCCAAAGCGGGGCTGCCCTGGTGGACGGTAGGCAACCTCCACTCCGTAATGTGCCAGCAGCGCCTGAAAGTAAGTGCTGTGGAATTCTTTGCCATTGTCCACCACCAGCGTTTGCGGTAAACGTCCGAACCGGGACACCATCTCGCGCAAAACCAGCATACAGGTGCGGTAGCTGGGTTGGTCATCCAGCGTCAACATGACCGCCAGCAGACGACGACTGTAGGCATCTACCGCGAACGTCGCCCAGGGACGCCCCAGCACCTGCCCGGTTTGGGTGTGACGGAGTTGGATATCCAGCAGCGTGTGGTCGAGATGCACGACATGCCAGATACGTTCCCCGTGTTTGGGGGTAGTCGCCTCCAGATACCAGTACCGCTTCTGGATTTGGTAGGCCGCCCGCTTGCCCTGTCGCTTGCGCGTCTGTACTTCCTGTGGACGCTGCTTGACGGCCTTCCCAAACGTCGTTAAACTGGCAGGTGTAATGCCTTCACGTTCGCACGCCTGACAGTAGGCTGCCCAGACGGACGCGGTATATGGCTGACGTGCGGTTTCGTAGTGATTCTCAATGAAGTCTTGCAGCAGCTTCCAAGCAGCGTCAGAGAGTTTGCGCTCCCGGTTGCCTCGCTGATGGACATAGGGTAGCAGTCCGACATAACCACTGCCTGCAGACAACTGGGACTCTCGAAAGGCGCGACGCCAGCGACGCACGGTACGAATATGTTTCACCTCGCCCAACACGGAGAGGACATCATCCGCCTGCCACGCCTGTTCCAGCGTCATGCCTGCATCCAGTGCTTGCAAAACCCGTAAGCGGGCATTGGCAACAGCGTAGTCCTGTTCGCTGGCAGTGACCCAGTGGGCAGAGTAGGCATCTGAGGCAGACGCTGTGGCAGCCATATACAGGGGCTTTGTGGCGTTGACGTGCTGGTAGGCTTCGGCAGCAGCTCGGCTGCTGTGGACCCGAACTCGCGCTGGTTCCGCCAGACGCTCGCTCTGAAGGTCTACGTAAAGCTGACGTTGGGCAATGAGCAGATACACCTCATCCGCAGACTGTTCATGCAGCAGATCTGCCAGTGTTATCCCCTCCTGGTTGCGAACCCGGTCAAGCAGCGCGAGACGGTTGACGGACACGAGTTCACATCCTCTGGTGAGATACTCATGCAGAAACTCCAGATTGCTGAACAGCGTCCAGTTGACTTCCGCATTGGAGCGTAACCGGTAGTACAGACCGAACCCGGCAGCATACGCCTCTCCGGGTAGACAGCGCCACTGTCCAGTTTCATCTTTGTGGTAGCGAACAGGCTGTTTGTGCGCCAACTTGACCAACTCATCTTCGGTTTTCCATTCTTCCCATCCGGCGGTGTTTTCTCGAATGACGAAGAAATCCGGTGTATGCCAGGTACTTACCGTCCGTCCGGCAGCAGTCACATACCGCAAAGCGATGGCGTCAGGCTGGTCGTAGAATTCCAGTACCTGTGCCTCAACCTCTGTTTCCCGCAGGTGGTCGTACTCGTAGAAGATGCGAATGCCCGGTTTCTCGGCGGTACGGCTCTCACTTTGGATGGTCATCCCCATTTTGTGGCTTGGAAGACGAGCGCGAACATTGCCACGCCCGCCTCCTACATTTCTCGATGGGGGTGATGTGCGAATGCGTCGAATGAGTGCAGTCGTTCGTGTGTCATATCCTGCACTTCGGCACCACATCTCGAAAGCGGCTTCATCCTTGAAGGTCATCTTGCCAATCCTTTACTCCAAACGGTTATGAAGCAGCGGTGAGGCTGCCTGCATGGAGCATACTTGGCAGGATGCAAAACGGTAAATTGCGCGTTAGGGCATGGGGTTTACGATTGAGACGCGGATGAAACCATAACCTGTCCGCTGCGATTTGAAAGCATAACGTGTCCAAACGGACATTTTATGCTTTAAGTCACAGTCAAGCCTGCGCCGAACATCGTGACTATCCTTTCCGCCCAGGCTGCGGGAGAAATTCGATCAGCGGCGTGCCATCCTCAAGCTGGCTCTCGCGGATGGTGGCGTTGGCGACTTCCGGGTAGCTGGACTTGAGCAACGAACGAACCTCTTCGTTTGACAGCCCCGACATGCTGGCATTCTCCACAATGCGAACCGTGCCAGTCTTGAAGACACGTGATTTCTGAGTTGTCTGTTCGGACATGATTGGGTTTCCTTTCATGAGATACACTGACTGAAATCGAATGAGGGATGGGCTATTCGGACTCGTCATCCGGGTGAAAACCGTCGAGCGATGCGGGGATGGTGACGGACGCGACTTCAAGAATGTCCTGGTCGTCTTCCTCTGGCGCGCTCGCCACAACACCGGCTGCATCCTGCGGCAGACCGCCCTCGCCAAGCTGGACAAAATCGGTCAAGCTAAACAGCCCCATCTCGGCGTTGGTGAGATGCTTCATCTTCCGCAGGGTTGCATACACATCGTCGATACGGATTGGCGATTGACCGTCCCACAACCCGCCGTCGATGAGCTTCGCGGCGATCAGCACCGCCTGTTTGTAGGCTGCCGCATCCGTTTCGCCACCAACAATTTTGAGATGGCTGATCCTGACCGTCTTTGTCCCTTTCCTGAGCGGGATGTCGATGGTCGGCTCTTCCTCGACAGGCGGAGCGGGTGCGGCTTTCTTCGTCGTGGGCTTCGGCTTCGCTTCTGCTTTGGGTAGGGCTTTTGGCGTTTCGGGAATGATGGGCGGATTGTCTTCCAGCAAACCGAGTTCAATGGTGGCTTCGCGGATGGCGATGATGAGATCCGCCAACTGCCCGCTGTAGTGAAACTGCCGAACATGGGCGAGGTCGCCGCGCTGAATGAGCAGCGTTGCGGTTGCCCGTTCCGGTGCGATGCCGCCGCCTTCGGGGGTTGGCAGCGTCAGCGTGAGAACAGTATTGGGTGTTTCTTTCGGTTGAGTCATGTATCTTTCCTTTCAGATTCAAAAAGCCCACCGTAATCAGTGGGCTGGATACCTAAGATGGTGCATAAATCCTTGAGTAGGATGCGTCCGTGTCTGCCGAAACAGATGCCGATACCGTGCGTCGGGTCAAAGTTGAAGTGTTTGCCGGGCGCATCGTGTGTGTGACCACAGGGGCACAGGGCAGCGACATAGCCGTTTTCCTTGCGATAGCCGCCGTACTCTCGGCACAGCCTGTGTATAACAACTTCAATCAGTGTCGGGTTGAGTGGGCGACCGGGATGCACGGTATGTACGGTTTGTGGGGTTATGTACGGTTTTTCAGGTTTTCGTCGCTGCCCATCGCTCATTGGCAGCAGTGCCTCAAAGTCGGCAAGGGTGTAATGCTGGTCGGCTAAATCAAGCACATGGCACAATCCTCCTCGATTGGGTTTCGTGTTGTGCGTGTTGGGCAGGCGCAAACTCTGCGCGACGGAGAGCGTATCGCTGGAAAAGTAGACCGTTAGCCCTTGCAGCATACACCTTGCTCGATCCAATTCAATTGTGGGCTGACAGAGCCACCAGTACGCATGAAAGCCGCCACCCCCGCTGTCCACGATGCACGATGGCGGCAAGGGAAAAGCTCTCAAGTTTGTCAACGCCGACTGGGTGTGATCATCCAAATCAACGAACAGCGCGGGCAGCGCGAGGATGTCATTCTTGCCGCCGCGCCGCCAGCGTCCCATCCCTTTCTGTCGCAGTCCGACGGCGAAGTATGCGCCCCAGCCAAGCCCGTTTGCTGCGTGCAATCGCTGGAGTGCTTCGTGAAGTTGGTCAGGTTGGTTGAGCGGGATATGCCGTGATGGTGTCGGTTCGCTGCCACTGGGATGAATAGCGGTGAGCGTCAGGCAGGCGGTTGTCCGGTAAGCCTCACAGCGTCCGAAAAGTGCGGCAAGGAAGTTGCGGGTTTCTGATAAAACCTCAGAAGAGCGCCAGTTGCACAGCGCTGCCTTCGGTTTGGGACTGGCGGGGGCGAAACGAGGCGGGTGTCGGCGCGACCTCGCCCACATCATCGGGCAGCCTGAGCAGATCGCGCCTGGGGCGTTTGACCAGCAGCGGTTTGATCGGCTTGATGGCCGTCTGTTCCAACGCGGTCAGCGCCCGTTGAACGAGTTGGGCAGCGACCTCATCCTCGCAGCCCGCGAACACCATCCGTTCGCGCCTGAGCCACGCACTGATCCAGTTCGTCAATGGTGGCTGATGCTGTGGCAGCCAATCTTCGTGGCATACCCCAATGATAGGCGATGTACTGTCGTCTTTATTGACTCCGTGCGTCAGCACCTCGAAGAGTTGTGCGTGAAGTTTGACGAAACGCGCCTCGTCAGCGACCAGGTGAACCGTCTCCAGATAGGCGGCCACAGCTTCAGTCCAACCACGTTCAATGCCATGAGCGCTGCCATTCGTCTTTTCAGGTTTGGGCAGGATGAAGGGCGTACGTGGTCGCTCTTCGGTGATGATCGTTCCACCAAGCGTCAGTGCGGTTTCGATGAGCGGATCTGGATCGAGCAACCCGGCTTCTACGGGAATGCCCTCCGCTGCCATCTCGATATTCCAGTATCCGGCATCTTCGGTGTCCAGTTCGCCCGCTACGCGATCTGTTTTGAACAACGCCGCCGGATCGAGCAGCTGTTCCTCGCGGGCGAGCGCATCCAGCAGCGCCTCCTCGAACCCCGTCTCGCCTTCGGTGAGCGCGTCCAGCCCGGTCAGTCCCACATCACCCGTCAGCAGTTTGGCGGCGCGCTGCTTGCGGCTCATGAGCTGCACAGCAGTGTGTTCCATCGTGGCTTCGTAGAACAGGTACACCACCTTGCAGTGTTCGTGCGTCTGATTTAAGCGGTACGAGCGCGCCGCCGCCTGCATCATCGTCGAGAGGTTGAACGTGATTTCGTAGAACACCAGCGTGGGGAAGTGGATCAAG
>SZPD01000504.1 GCA_030263515.1 Anaerolineae bacterium CFX9
CTTCTGTCCAATAGCCATAGGGATTCTTGTACGGGATCGGGTCGCCCACGAAATTGGTGGACGGCGGCGGCGAGCTTGTCGCCCATTCCAGCGTCAGCGCGCGCCACGGGTTCGGCCCTGCCTGCCGCCCTGCCCGCAGGCTGACGACCATGTTGTACAGGATGATGAACGTCGAGAGTCCGAGGACGAATGCCGCCAGGCTGATGATGACGTTAACCGCCTGGAATTCCGGCGCATACACGGCGACACGGCGCGGCATGCCCATCATCCCCGCCAGATGCTGTGGGAAGAAGGTGAAGAAGAAGGATGGGTAAGTCACCCAGAAGTGCAGCTTGCCCAACCGCTCATCGAGCATACGACCCGTGATCTTGGGATACCAGTGATACAAGCCGGCATAGATGGCGAAGACGCTGCCGCCGAACAGCACGAAGTGCAGATGGCTGACGACGAAGTAGGTGTCGTGAACATGAATGTCGAACGGAACAGCCGCCAGCATGACGCCGCTGATGCCGCCGATCACGAACATCGACAGGAAACCGAGCGCAAACAGCATGGCGCTGGTGAAGCGGATCTTGCCGCGCCAGAGCGTGCCCAGCCAGCTAAAGACCTTGATCCCCGTTGGCACTGCGATGATCATCGAGGTGATCATGAACGGGATGCGCAGTGAGGGCGTCAGGCTGGTGAACATGTGATGCGCCCACACCGTGAAGCCGACCAGCGCGATCGCCATGCTCGAAAGCGCGATGGCGCGGTAGCCGAAGATCGGCTTGCGGGCATGCACGCTCAGGACTTCTGACAGCATACCGAAGCCCGGCAGCACCATGATGTAGACCGCCGGATGGCTGTAGAACCAGAAGACGTTCTGCCAGAGCAGCACATCGCCGCCCTGCGCCGGATTGAAGAACTGTGTTCCGGCAACGCGGTCGAGGATGAGCAGCGTCAGCCCGCCCGCCAGGAAGGGCGTCGCCATCACGATGATGATCGACGTTGCCAGGATAGACCAGACGAACAGCGGCATCTGGAAGTAACCCATGCCTACGGGGCGCATATTCTTGATCGTGACGATGAAGTTGATCGCGCCGAGGATGGAAGACAGACCCAGCAGATGGATCGAGATCGCCCAGAGCGTCTGTCCGTCACCGCTGTAGAGCGTGCTCAGCGGTGGGTAGCTCGTCCAGCCTGCTTCCGCCTGCCCCACGAACCAGCCCATGATCATCAGGAAGCCCGCCGGTGGGATCAGCCAGAAGGCGAAAGCGTTCAGCCACGGAAACGCCATGTCTTTGGCCCCGAGCTGAAGCGGCACAAGGTAATTGCCGAAGCCCGCCATCATCGGGATGATCCACAGGAAGATCATGACCGTGCCGTGCATGCTGAACAACTGGTTATACGCCATGCCGTCGTTCATCACGTCCAGCGCCGGTGTCAGCAGTTCCCAGCGGATCCCCATCGCCAGCGCGCCGCCGACGATGAAGAAGAACAGCGATGTAACCATGTACTGAACGCCGATGACCTTGTGGTCAACGCTCCAGCGCAGCAGATCGGTGATCTTTAACCGCTTCGGCTGTCCAATGCGTGCGCCCGGAAGGGGGGCGGTGATCGTTGCCATTCTGACCTCTTCTCTCAAAACTGTACTTTTGCGTTCACCGCAAACTCAGCCCCGCTCATCGATGAGCAGCGAGGCTGAGCCAGAATTTGTGTCTCTATTCGCCCGTCTGCGACAGCAGGTAGGCGACGATCGCTTCCAGATCGGAGTCTGGCATGTAGTTCGGCTGATTCGGCTCTGGGTTGAACTGTGGCATCAGGTTGCCGTATCCGGGGACGAGATAATCGCCCGGATGACGAATGGATGCGATCAGATACTCTTCCATCGAGGCGGATCCGGTCGCGCTGAGGCGGCGGTTGATCCGATCCTGGCTGCCGATCAGATTGAGCGAGGGGCCGATGTTGCCCGTCCAGCCGAGATCATCGAGGACGTGGCAGGTGGCGCAGGGATAAGCCCCGCTGTCCAGAATTTGCCGTCCCAGCAGCACCGGGTCATCCGGCGGGTTGATGATGCGGCTGACCTGTTCGTTGAAGAACTCTGA
>SZPD01000074.1 GCA_030263515.1 Anaerolineae bacterium CFX9
GCGCAGAGTTCGGTATAATCAGGATATCGTCGTCCACAGATTTACAAGCGCTGCGTGCGAGAAAGTGATTCAGGCTTATGGCGGTCAGCAATCTATCCTCAACCCGCAGAAAAGGGAAGGCGCAGGCGAACGGCGTCCATGCGCCGGAAACTGCTCATGAACGAAATCCCGGCATGCCGCTCGATCTGGGCTGGGTGAAAAGCCTGCGCATCAATCTGAGCGCGGCAGAACGGCGGGCAGCGACACTCGGCACACGGCGGTCGGTCAAAAAGGACTGGCAGGCGGCATGGCTGCTGCGCGCCATCACCTGTATCGACCTGACCACGCTGGCCGGCGATGATACGCCGAGCAACGTGCAGCGCATGTGCGCCAAAGCTCGCCAGCCTGTGCGGCAGGATATGCTGGATGCACTCGGCGTCGGCGATCTGGGGATCACGGTGGGGGCCGTCTGCGTCTATCACCAGCGTGTTGCTGATGCGCTCGAAGCGCTGGAGGGCACGAATATTCCAGTTGCCGCTGTCTCGACGGGTTTCCCGGCCGGTTTATCTCCGCTCAGGCTGAAAGTGGCGGAGATCGAGGAGTCGGTTCGGCTGGGGGCAAGAGAAGTGGATATCGTGATCACCCGCGAACACGTGCTGCGGGGCAACTGGCAGGCGCTCTACGATGAGGTCAAAGCCTATCGTGAAGCCTGCGGCGAGGCGCATATCAAGACGATCCTGGCGACGGGAGAGCTGGCTACCCTGCGCAATGTGGCGATGGCGAGCGTCGTCTGCATGATGGCGGGCGCAGATTTCATCAAAACCAGCACAGGCAAGGAACCCGTCAATGCGACGCTGGAAGTCAGCCTGATCATGTGCCGGATGATCCGCGAGTATGAGCGCCGCACCGGCTATAAGGTCGGATTCAAGCCTGCGGGCGGCGTCCGCAGCGCCAAGCAGGTGATGAATTACCAGATTCTGATGAAGGAAGAGCTGGGCGATCCCTGGCTGTTTCCCGATCTGTTCCGCGTGGGCGCGAGCGCGCTGCTGACGGATATCGAACGCCAGCTTTCGCATCATATCACGGGGCGTTATGCCGCCGATTACTACATGCCGATGGGGTAGGGAACATCCCTCATCCCCTGCCCCTTCTCCCACGCAAGCGGGGAGAAGGGGTAAAGGAGCAGTTTTTGTAGTCAAGGGTGATCTTTTCAGGTCGTCCTGTCAGGAGTGCGATTACAGGCAGCGCTTAAAACTTCTCTCTCCGCCTGTTTGGACGAGGGATGATCGTGATGTGAACAAAGTGACAGGATCTGTGCCATATCAACGTATTCACCAACCCAGAAACTTCAAACATATGATGCATAATCTGGCGAGTGAACTTCGTCAAAGGGCAACCCTGAGCGAGTCTCTGCTTTGGGAGGCGATCAGGAATCGTCAGATCGAAGGTTATAAGTTTCGGCGCCAGGTTCATATAGGTGGATTTGTGGTTGATTTTTACTGCGCTGAGCAAAAATTGGCTATCGAAGTCGATGGTAGCTCCCATAGAGATCGTGAGCAGGAGGATAGATTGCGGCAGCAGGCTATCGAAGCTTTGGGGATCCGCTTTTTGCGGTTTTCAGCAGAACAGGTGGAGACTGATTTACAGTCAGTCCTTATGGAGATACGTTCAGAACTGGGATAGACCATGAGGCTCCCTCTCCCCGCTTGCGTGGGAGAGGGAAGCTCGCGCAGCGAGCAGGGTGAGGGGAATGAATAACCATGTCAAAAGTCGCAGAAATCTTCAAGACCATGAGCTACGGGCCCGCGCCGGAAGCCGCCAATGCCGCACAGGCGTGGCTGGATGAACATGATCGTAAACTGGGGTTGTTCATCAACAATGCATGGGTCAAGCCGAAAAGCGGACAATACCTGACATCCACTGCGCCAGCGACCGGGGCGAAGATCGGCGAGTTTGCCGACGCCAATGCTGAGGATGTGGATGTAGCGGCAAAAGCGGCGCGCAAGGCGTTTACTTCATGGAGTGCCCTCAGCGGGCATGCGCGCGCCCGGCATCTGTATGCCATCGCCCGCCATATCCAGAAGCACAACCGTATTCTGGCCGTCCTTGAGTCGCTCGATAATGGCAAGCCGATCCGCGAGTCGCGCGATATCGATGTCCCGCTGGTGGCGCGGCATTTCTACTATCACGCGGGCTGGGCACAGCTCATGGACACCGAGCTGCGCGACTATCAGCCGGTGGGTGTGGTTGGGCAGGTCATCCCGTGGAACTTCCCCCTGCTGATGCTTGCCTGGAAGATCGCACCCGCCATCGCCATGGGGAATACCGTGGTGCTCAAGCCGGCCCCCTACACCAGCCTGACCGCCCTGCTGTTCGCCGAGATCTGCGCTGAGGCAGGCTTGCCCCCCGGCGTGATCAATATCGTCACGGGGGGCGATCAGACGGGTGTTGCCATCGTCGATCATCCGGATTTTGACAAGATCGCCTTCACCGGTTCGACCAATGTCGGCAGGATCATCCGGCGCGCCACAGCGGGCACGGGCAAGCGCCTTTCGCTCGAACTGGGTGGCAAATCGCCCTTCATCGTCTTTGATGATGCCGATCAGGATGCCGCCGTCGAAGGGCTGGTCGATGCCATCTGGTTCAATCAGGGGCAGGTATGCTGCGCAGGCTCAAGGCTGCTGGTGCAGGAGAGTATCGCCGAGCCGTTCCTGGAGAAGGTCAGGCGGCGCATGAGTACGCTGCGCATCGGCGATCCGCTGGACAAGAGCATCGATATCGGCGCAGTGGTTGATCCGGTGCAGCGCGAGACGATTGATGGCTGGGTTCAGAAAGGACTGGCGGAAGGGGCAGAGCTGTATCAGCCTCCCTGCGACCTGCCAGACAAAGGCTGCTGGTATCCGCCGACGCTGCTCACCAACGTCAACCCGGCAGCTACCGTCGCCCAGGAAGAAATCTTCGGTCCTGTCGTCGTTGCAATGACCTTCCGCACGCCGAAGGAAGCGGTCGCGCTGGCGAATAACACGCGCTATGGGCTGGCGGCGAGCATCTGGAGCGAGAGTGTCAACCTGTCACTCGATGTAGCGCGGCAGGTCAAGGCTGGCTCGGTGTGGGTGAACTGCACCAACATGTTCGACGCAGCGTCCGGCTTTGGCGGCTACCGCGAGTCGGGCTTTGGTCGGGAAGGTGGTCGGGAAGGCCTGTTCGAGTATCTGCGCCCGAAGCATCAGCAGCGCCCTCAGCCCAGCGGGCTGACGCTGCCGGTCAAGGGCTGGGGTGACGCGGTTCCGGCGCGCCCGCTGGCGCTGAACGGGCATCACAACCTCAACGGCGGGCTGCCTCCGCTCGATCGAACCGCCAAGCTGTTCATCGGCGGGAAGCAGGTGCGCCCGGACGGCAATTACTCGCAGACCATTGTTGCGCATGACGGGACGATAGCTGGTCAGGTCGGGGATGGCAATCGCAAGGACATCCGCGATGCTGTCGAAGCCGCCCGGAATGCTTCCGGCTGGGCTAACAAGACCGGCCATGCCCGCGCACAGATCCTGTACTACATGGCGGAGAACCTCAGCGCGCGCAGTGAGGAATTTGCGCGGCGGCTGATGCAGATCGATGGCCGCAGCCAGGAAGAGGCTGATCGTGAAGTGACCGCCGCCATCGACCGGCTGTTCACCTATGCCGCCTATGCCGATAAATATGGCGGCACAATGCAGGAAACGACGCTGCGCGGCCTGACGCTGGCCGTCAACGAGCCGATCGGCGTGATGGGCATCGTCTGCCCGGATGAAGCGCCGCTGCTGGCGTTCATCTCGCTGATCGCCCCGCCTGTGGCGCGCGGCAATACCGTTGTCGTCATCCCGTCGGAGAAGAATCCGCTCAGCGCGACGGATTTCTATCAGGTGCTGGAAACCTCAGACGTGCCCGGTGGCGTCATCAATATCGTCACCGGCGTGCGTGATCATCTGACGAAAACGCTTGTTGAACACGACAACGTGGACAGCGTGTGGTACTTCGGCGGCGCGGAAGGCAGCGCGCATGTCGAATTTCTCAGCGCGCACAACATGAAGCGCACCTGGGTGAGCTATGGACAGTCGATCGACTGGTATGACACGGCGCACGCAGCGGGCGAGGAATTTCTGCGCGAGGCGACGCAGGTCAAGAACGTCTGGCTGCCGACCGGCGAATGACGGGGCATTCATGCCGTCCGCCCAAACGACAATCATAAAACCGTAGGGACGGCATTCATGCCGTCCGAAGCGAGTCATGCATGCCAGAAAGTGCAGCGATCGATCCGAATTACCCGCCGCTGACCATCGATCTGCTGGCGGAGCAGTTCGCCGCGTGTGGGTTAAAGGCGGGCGATCACGTCATCGTGCATACGTCGCTGAGCGCGCTCGGCTGGGTAGTCGGCGGCGCGGTTGCGGTCATCGAGGCGCTGATGCGCGTGGTCACGGAAGACGGCACGATCGTCATGCCGACGTTCACCAACGATAACAGCGATCCGGAATACTGGAGCAACCCGCCTGTGCCGCTGGCATGGTGGAATATCATCCGCGAGCATATGCCGCCGTTTGACCCCGATCACACGCCTACGCGCGAGGTTGGGGTCGTCCCGGAGACATTCCGGCGCTGGCGCGGCGCGCTGCGCAGCCGGCATCCGCAGGTGTCGTTTGCGGCGTGGGGGCGTTTTGCGCAGTTCATCGTCGAAAATCACACGCTGGAGTATCCGCTGGGCGAAGGCTCGCCGCTGGCACGGCTGTACGATCTGGATGGATCGATCCTGCTGATCGGTGTCGGGCATCAGCGCAACACCTCCCTGCATCTGGCGGAATACCGCGCTACCTGGCCCAGCCGACGGATCATGAATCAGAGCTTTGCCATGCGGGTAGATGGCGTGCGCCAATGGGTCACGTATGAGGATGTCGATTTCAGCGCCGGGGATTTTGGCGATCTCGGCGCTGACTATGAGCGCGAGACAGGTTTTGTGCCCGGCAAGGTAGGCAAAGCGGAAGTTCGCCTGATGCGCCAGCGCCCGATCATCGATTACGCCGCCGGATGGATGGCGCAGCACCGCGCCTGATCAATCTCGCCACGTATAGAGCGTGTAGCGGCCATCTTCGCTCGTCCAGACCCACGCCAGTTCGTCCTCCAGCGCCGCCAGCAGCAGCGGTTCCTGTTCCGGGTAGTAGGCAATCGAGAGAAATGCCTGATATCCCGGCTCAAAAAACAGGATGAAATCGTCGCCCTCGGCGCGCCACGACTCGAAGACCGCCTGCACGGACTGGAGATGGAGCAGCCCACGCCCCCAGTGATCAAACAGCACGTCGGCGCGGCAGGTCAGCCCAGGCGGACAATCATAGCCGCGCGGCTCATACAGGAAGCGAACCGTCGAACCTGCCGGAACCTGTTGGCCGAGCTGTGCCATCACCTGCGGATAGGTCACGATGCGCCAGAAGCGGTAATCCGCCTCATCTGACTGTCCGGTGAAGTACGGCAGCAGCCGGTAATCGTTGACGCGCACCAGCACATCCAGCGTCGCCATCAGCGCCGAGATGACGATCAGCACGCGGACGACGAAGCCCACATTGAGCGGCTTGACGGGCATGCGGAAGATACCCGTCAGCGCGATCGCGCTCAGCACGGCGGAGACAGGCAGAATCCCGATATTCAGCCGGGTCTGCATGCCGATGCCGGTGGTCAGCGCGGTCGCTGCCCAGAAGACGTACAGCGGCAGCAGGAACGTGACTCCCAGCAGCGCAAAGCGTTTTTCGCGCCGCCGCAGCATCCCCCAGACCAGCGGTATCAGGCAGACACCCGTCAGAAGAAAGGGATTGACGGTGAAGGAGAAGCTGTCGCCATAGTCCTGCCCGAAGACGGTGGCAGTGACAGGAAGGAGAAAGACCTGCCATGCCTCGCCGCGGGCGGCTAATCCGCGGCCAGACTGATTAAAAGTTCGCGCCCGGTCGTGATCCCAGTTCAGACCATCGAACACATAGGGGAAAATCGGGTTCTGCCAGTGCAGCGCGCCGCGCACCATCCACGGGCTGAAGGCGATCAGGGCAGCCGCCGCACAGATCAGCCCATGCCTGATGACCTGCCGAGGCGCGGCGGCAAGGACGCAGAGCGCTGCCCCAAGCCCAAGCGCTGCTGCGGGATATTTCATGCTGGTCGCAAACCCCACCATCAGCCCGATCGCGATCAGCCAGCGCCGATCGCGGTTCTCTACCCAGTGGTGCAGGCTCACGACGATGAGGAGCGCATACGCGGCGATCGCCAGATCGACATATGCCCAGCCCAGAAGCTGCCACACGTTGAAGCCGGTCAGCAGCAGTGTGACCGAGAGCCATGCGGCGCTTGGATGGCGCGTCAGCCGGAAGGTGACGCTGCCAGTGAGCAGCAGCAGAAAACTGCCGTAGACGAAATGCACCATCGCCGGAGCGGTATCCCTGCCGAAGGCGCTCATGACGATGCTGAAGAGCATTTCGAGCGCTTTCGGGAAGCCGAGGTAGAAGTTATCCGGTTCCGGGGTGATCCTGCCTTGCTCCAGCCAGCGGCTGGGGCCGACCAGGTGATAGGTGAGCGAATCCCATGCGACGACTGGCGCGGCGGCATGCAGGAAGGCGAAGATGAGCAGCACAGCGATGAGGATGGCGAACAGCCGGTCAGCGCGGCTTTGCGCGCGGATCGAGCGCAGGCTCTGCCTGAGATCGCCGAGCCATGCGCGCAGGTCCTGGCGGCAAAGCAGCGCCGCCAGCAGCAGGCTTCCCCACAGCGCCCAGCGGTTGAACAGCCCGACCATCCCCAGCGCCAGCGCGCCGATCGAGACCAGCGACAGGCCGAGCATGGATGCCAGCGCCAGCCGTTCAGCAGGGGTCAACTGCGTGTACGAGGCCTTCAGCAGGCGAAGGCTGACGAATCGCCCGATGCCTGACCCGGCAAGCCAGAGCAGGCTGACGGCGAGCGCATCCAGCAGGATGCCCGCCAGGTGGACGTACAGGATCAGGCTGTAGGGTTTATGCACCCAGTAGTAGCCGATCAGCAGGCCGAACAGAGCGACCAGCAGGATCGTAATTCGGGTGATCAGACCGGCAGACGACATCAGGGCGCATCCCCTTCAGAGGCGAAGACACTCAGCACTGACATAGAGTGTGCCACATTCAGGGGAATGCGTGCATAAACGATTGGCAGTCCCTTACTGCGTTGTGGACTGGAGTTCCCAGATGGTCGGCAGCAGATCCTTGCTGACGATGTGACGGAGTTCAGTGCCCAGATCATCGCTGCCATGCTTCAGGATGCGCTTGTTGAGACGTTCCATGGTCGTGTTCATGATGTGAAACTGACTCTGCATGTCATGCCGGATGCCGTCGTAATTGAGACGGCGCATCCCTACCGAGTCCGCCAGCCAGTCATGCAGGATGGCGACGAGCGGCTGCTGGAACGTCCAGATGCCCTTGAAGATGCGCTTGTCGTCCGGATCATTGATGTGGGTGAGTTCCTCTGTCGCCAGCGCGCTGTAGTAACGCTCTCCATATGAGATCAGGAACCATTCTTTGGTGAGCTGATCGGTCGGCTCCAGCGGCACGTAGACGACGTTATCAATGCCGGGCAGCGGACAGTTGACCACGCCGAAGACATAGACGCGCTTCGCCTCACGCGCAAGTTTGCGATACCGCTCTTCCTGCCGGAGGAATTTGCTCATGTACTGAAAGCCCGCGAAGATGGTGGTATTGGCATGGTCGAGAATGGTCGCATTCTCGATCTCATGACTGATTGCCGACATCGTGCGCCGGTGATGGATAGCGCCAGTGATCGACTCGCGGCGGGCGAGCAGACCAAAGATAGAGAACTTCGGATCAACGTTCAGTTCGGACATGTAAAAATCTGACTCCTGAGGGGAAGCAGCAGGCAAGAACGCCTGTATGATACGTGCGGTATTTAGGCGGCAGTTAAAAACGCACTGATAGCTGAATGAGAGAGAACTGAATTTCGTAAAATGACGACCTGCGTTTTGCCCATTCATCCGGGTAAGAGACTGCGTTGGTCAGCGCCTGTTTTCCTTAGCAACCTTTAAACATTTGCGCTGGCGGCTTGTGCTGAATGTTACAATCAGGCTGTAACGTCGGAGGGGCAGCGAAAACGAAGCCACATCATGTATCTGATCGACGGACACAACCTGATCGGCAGGCTGCGCGATATCTCGCTCAGCGACCCGAATGACGAAGCGCTGCTGGTGCAGAAGCTGACCGGTTTCAGCGCGCGCACCGGCAAAAAGTGCGTCGTCGTATTCGATCATGGGCTGCCGGGCGGGCGCTCACGCTGGTCTACCGCGGCTGTCGAGGTCGTCTTCGCGTCGTCACGCAGCAATGCCGACGCGCTCATGACGGAGCGGATCCGGCGCGCCGTGGATCCGGCGGCGTGGACGGTGGTCTCGTCGGATAATTCCGTGCTGACAGCCGCCCGCACCCGGCGAATGCGCACGCTGACCAGCGCCGAATTTGCCCAACTGCTGGCGCGCAGAAGCATGCCCGCGCTGGGCAAGGACGATGATGATATCACGCTGCCCCGCGGCAGGCGCGCTCAATCCAGACTGCGGCTGAAGGAACCCCAGCAGTCGCCCGAAGATCTGGCGTTCTTTATGAAGGAATTCGGCGTCGAGGATGAGGATGCCTGATCCGCGGCATTCATGCTGCCGTGCGACGCCCGGCGCTTCCCTTACGTATAGGATATAATGCAGGCATGACGCATGGAGAGAAATTTGTGCCCCGATTCCGTTATGACAGCCGAACAATCGTCCTTTCCGGGTTGATCGCCCTTTTCCTGATCACCGCCGCATGCAGCGGCAGCCCATCCGCCACACCAACGCCAGCCCCTGAACCGCTGGATCTGGTGACCGAAGCCGCCCAGAATATCCGCAGTGCCGAAGCCTTCCGTATGCTGGTCGATCTGACCGGGCCGCCGTATGCCATCCTGACGGACTTCGGCGAGGTTAACTTCCGCCGCGCCAACGCGCAGTATGCAGCGCCCGGCGTGATGCAGGCGGCGATCAGCGTGACCGCGCTGGGCGGCGTGCGTGTCGATGTCGAAGTCTTTGCGCGCGGCACAGATCAGTGGTTCCGCGCGCCGCTGTGGACGGCTAACCAGTGGCTGCATGCCTCGTTCGCGCCCGGTTTTGACCCCGAAGCGCTGATCGCGGAAGGGACTGGCTTTCAGGCAGCAGTTGAGGCAGTGCGCGAACTGAACTACCGCGGCGAGGTCACGCTGGAGAATGGGCAGCGCGTCCATCACATCCACGGCAGGGCGGATGGCGAAGGCGTCAACGCGCTGCTGATCGGCCTGATCGAGGTCGAAGGCGAGATCGAGGTGGATGTGTATATCGATACGACGACCCGCTTCCCGGCGCGCTTTGTGCTGGTGGAGCCGGCTGCCGAGCGTGAAGAACCGCGCACATGGACGCTTGATATTTCTGCAATCAATGAGCCGGCCCGCATCGACGATCCCGAAGCGACCGCTGAACCCGCCGCCGCAGCCACCCCCTGATCCCTGATGGATAACTAACCTTATGACACTCGCTCAATCTTCGCGCCGCCCATCCCCGTGGCTGGTGCTGGCGCTGGTGTGTATCCCAGTCTTCGTTGGCGCGCTCGACCTGACGATCGTCTCAGCGTTCCTGCCGGAGATCATCGTCAACCTCCAGCTTCCGATCGAGACGATCGTCGATGACGCCGCGTGGATCGTGACCGGCTACCTGCTGGCGTACACCGTCAGCATGACGTTTATGGGGCGCGTCAGTGACCTGATCGGACGGCGGACGGCGTTCGTCATCTGCCTCGTGATCTTCACGCTTGGCTCGTTCATCGTTGCGGAAGTGGACCCGACGGCGCGCACCGGCGCTGCCCGGATCGTCTACGATCTTCTGTTCCGCGCCACGGGCGAGCGTCCCGATCCCGGTCAGGCAGCGCTGATCGCCATCATCGTCGGGCGTGTGGTTCAGGCGCTGGGCGCGGGCGCGCTGGTCCCGGTCAGCCTGGCGCTGGTCGGCGATCTCTTCCCGGCGCGGAAGCGCGCACAGCCGCTCGGCGTGATCGGCGCGATCGATACGCTCGGCTGGGTGCTGGGGCATCTCTACGGCGGCATCATGGTGCGCTGGTTTGCCACCAATGCCGAAGGCTTTGAGACGTTTTTCGCCTCGATCGGGCTGAACTGGGGCGCGCCGGACTGGCGAGCGCTGTTCTGGATCAACATCCCGATCTCGCTCGCTGCGCTCGTGCTGACGTTCTGGGCGCTGCGCGGCGCGCGGCAGGAACGCGCTCACGGACGGTACGATTTCGCCGGAACTTTCCTGATCGTCGGCGCGCTGATCACGCTGGTGCTGGGGTTGGGGGCCAACATCGAGATCAGCGCCGGAACCAGTACCTTTGAGGAACTGGGCGGGCTGCCCCCTTATGCCCTGCCTGCGCTGCTCGCATCCGCGGTCATGTTTGCCCTGTTCATCTGGGTGGAACTGCGCACGCGAGACCCGCTGATCGCGATCCGGGCATTTCGGCGGCGCAATTTTGGCATGGGTTCGCTGACCAATCTGTTCGTCGGCTTTTGCCTGATGATCGGGCTGGTGAGCGTGCCGATCCTCGTCAATGTGCGGATTGAGGATACCTCCCAGCTCAGCGAAGCCGCGCTTCAGGTGGGCATCCTGCTCTCGGCGCTGACGGTTCCCATGGCGCTGGCAGCCATCCCCGGCGGCTGGCTGAGCGAACGACTCGGCTATGCGCGCACCGTGGGCGGCGGCCTGCTGCTGGCGCTGATCGGCTTTGCGCTGATCTGGCAGACGTGGACGCTGGATACGCCGGACAGCCTGATCGCGCTCGAAATGGCACTGATCGGGATCGGGCTGGGGCTGACGTTCTCGCCGATCAGCGCGTCGGTCATCAATGCTGCCGACCATGACAAGCTCGGCAGCGCCTCGGCACTCGTCATCATCATGCGCCTGCTGGGAATGACCATCAGCGTGTCTCTGCTGACGGCGCTGGCGTCTGCCCGGCTTGGCTATCTCGTCTCACTTGAACTCGGCACGCAGATCGCTGACCCGTTTGCCGCCCTCGACATTTACGCGACCAAAACGGTGCAGGTGCTAAGTGAGCTTGGGCTGCTCGGTGCGATCATCTGCGGCGTGGGGCTGATCCCGGCGCTGCTGCTGCGGGGGCAGGGGCGGGAAGGCGTCCCTCAGCCTGAGGCCGCCCCGGCAAGACTGACGGGAGACTGAGCGGGGCACTCATGGCGGTCATCATGCCCGGCGCTGAGCCATACTGGCTGCCCGCGCCGCCCCATCTGCGGCGCAGTCTCGGCTGTCTGATCCTTCACGGCTTTACATCTTCGCCCGGCGAAACCCGCTGGCTGGGGCAGGCGCTGGCGGCGCGCGGCTATGATGCGCTTGGTGTGCGGCTGGCGGGTCACGGCGTCGAACCAGAAGCGCTGGCACGCACCCGCTGGCAAGACTGGCTCGCCTCGGCGCTGGATGGCTATCATCTTCTGCGCGGACAGCACGATCAGATCGTGGTCATCGGTCATTCTGCTGGCGGCGTCGTCAGCTTGCTGCTCTCGCTGGAAGTGCCGGTGATCGGCGTGGGTGCGCTGGCAGCGCCGATGATGATCCGGCAGGCATCTGCCCGCAGCGCCCGCTGGACTCGGTTTCTTTTTCCCTTCACCGATCAGACTGACCGGACTGAACTCGGCGCGATCATGCGCGCAGAGCAGGCGCGGCGTGGCGAGCCGCCTATCGGACGCATACGTTATGATCGCTGGCCATCGGCGGCGGTGGCGCAGATGGTCTCGATGGTGGCGCATATGCGCTCGCGGCTGGCGGAAGTTTGCGTCCCGCTGCTGCTGGTCTATTCGCAGAACGACCCGACCGTCAGCCCGGAGAATGCAGCTATCCTCGTCCGTGAGGCGCGCGCCCCGTTCATCCGCCAGCACTGGCTGGAGCGGAGCGGACACAACGTGACTGTCGATGTGGAACGTGAGCAGGTTTTCGCCGCCGCCGCCGCTTTCTGCGATGAGCTGGCGAAACAGAAAGGCTGAACAACCATGGCCCCGGCAGAGGTTATCCGAACCTATCTGAGGCAGCTTTTGCTGACATTTCGTCTGCTGCGTGACCGGCGGGTGGCGTGGTGGATGAAGCTGGTGGGAGCCGCGCCGTTTTTGTATGTCATCCTGCCGTTTGACCTGATCCCCGATTTCATTCCGGTGCTGGGGCAGCTTGACGATGTGGCGATCGTCTGGGTGGGGATGAAGCTGTTCGAGTCGCTGGCTCCGGAGGCGATCGTCGGTGAACATCGCGCCGCGCTGGGTATGCCAGTCGAGTATCAGCCGCCGCCGGATGAGACCATCCACGGCGCGCGCTATCGCGTGGTCGAAGATGACGAAAAGCCGAAACGGCGCTGACCTGAGGATTCTGAAAAAACGCCCTGACGCCAATTCGCCGGGGCGTTCTGTTGTTCAGAGGATGGCGGGCTAACGGAGCTGAAGGCGCTGGTTCTGCACCTCATCCATCGCGTGGATAGTATCCTGCAGGCCGTCCACTTCATCCTTGATTTCCAGCCGCAGACGCTGTGCGCGCGAACTGTCTACGTCCTTCGTGCCGAGCAGCGACATCTGCGCGTAGACTGTGCCGAGCGCCGAGAGCGTGCTGTCCAACTGAATTTCGGCGCGCTTCATCGTGTTGAGCGTCGCCTCGATATTCTGAAGCTGAAGCTCAAGGTTCTTGACCTGATCTTCCAGATCGCGCCGCACCGCCGGGTCGCGCTCGATGGCGAGACGCTGCCGCGCTTTTTCGAGCTGACCGGGGACGCTCTTGCGGTCGCGCTCCACCAGCGCATTGCTGTCGAAGGCGTCGATATGCAGCGCCAGATCGTACATATGCGCGATCCAGGTGTTGACATCGGCGACTGTCTGCGACAGGCTGACCTTCATCGCGCCGCTGTGACGCTTGGTCAGCTCGTTCATGCTGCGGCGGTATTCCATCGCCCGTTCGATGCGCTCTCGTGAGACGCGGCTGCGAATTTTGGAGAGGTCAAATTTTTCCTCAAATTCGCGGGCGACCGCCTGCTGTGTGGCATCCGGATCGGTGAAGGTGGAGACGATCAGCGCGCCTTCTGCGATCGCGCCGGCGACCAACCAGAACCACGGCTGCCACTCGATGCCGGGGATCGTCACGTCCTGCACAAACAGGAACAGGATCGCCGTGATGGCGATGGTCACCAGGCTTTCCCACCGTGTCAGCGCCTTCATCAGGATCGCGCCAATGGCGCGGTTACGCACTTGATTCTGGATTTCGTTGGTCATCGTTTGCCACTTGCTCCAGCCCGATGATGCCTCACAGGGACAGCGTGTCGTCGTGAGGCATCATCTTCAAAACGAAGGCTTTATTCCTCGGTTGCGGTTCGGCTTGCCGGGTTGGCGGCCGCTGCGCCGCTGCTGCCCCCGCTGCTGCCGAGCAGACGGCGGCGGCGCTCCTCAAGCTGCCGGTCGATCTCGCCACCGCGGACGGCTTCTTCGATCTGATCCTGGATATTGCGCGTCGCCATTTCCAGGCGGGCATCCTCGGTATCGAGACGATTGCGGATGGCATCGGCGAGGCTGGACACCTGCTCGTCGCCCATGCTGGCGAGATTGTCCAGGCTCTTGATCGTCTTGGTCGTCATCTTCTTGGCTTCGGTCAGCTCGATCAGCGCGCGAAGCTGCTCGCGCTCCTGCTTGATCGCCGTCAGCCGGCCTTCGAGCTTGACGCGCATATCGAGCATGGCGTTGTACTGCTTTTCCTGCTGCTGCCACTGCTCGTAGTATTCCTGCGCCAACTGCTGCTTGGTGTTCAGCTCCGCCTGGGCCGCGGCGGCGAGATCATCCTTGCCCTTGAGCAGCAGCGTGTCGATATCGCGATCGAGCTTTTCTGCCGCGGCGGCAAATTCTTCATACTTGCGCTTGAGCGTGCGAACCGTGCCGCCGACCGTCGCTGCGGAGTCTTCCAGCGCTTCGAGGTTCTTTTCCGCCTGACGGATGTATTCTTCCATCACCGCAACGGAATTGTCCTGAAGCGCGCGGTCTACCAGACCGTGCAGATTCGCGTTGATCAGCGTGTTGATCTTCTCCAACAGAGACGCCATTGGGGCTTTCCCTCCACTCTTTTACCGTGCTTCCCCTAAGTATATCCTAACTGTACGTAACAGGGATGGCGCGGGTTGCGTTCTGCTGCGCGCACCCCGCAGTTATGGGGGGCGGGCAAGTCGTCAGCGCCGAATGCGCCGCAGCACCAGCCCCGGAAGATCGCGGATTTCCTCCAGCCGCAGCAGCAGCGCGAACCCGGCGAACAGAACGCCGCCAACCACCGCCGCGCCGATCAGTTCGAGCAGCACCTGCGCATCCGGGATGATCCCGGTGACCACCACGATCCCGACGCCCATCGCGATGGCCGCGGCTAACGTGCGCGCAGAACCATCAAGGATATAACGATCGCGCAGACCACCGATCCGCCGGCGCAGCAGCCACCACAGCACCAGCGCTTCCAGCATGGTGGCGATCGAGTTCGCCAGCGCCAGCCCGGCAAAAGGACCATTTGCAAGCTGGTCCGGGCTGCCCATGACGCGGATCAGCACCAGGCTGAGGATGATATTGAGGACGATCGAGGCGATGCCGATCAATACGGGGGTGCGGGTATCGCTCAGCGCATAGAATGCCCGCGACAGCACTTCCAGCAGGGCATGCCCGGCGATGCCGACCGCGAAGAATGCCAGCGCCCATGCTGTGCCTGCGGTGCTTTCTGCCGTCCACTCGCCGCGTTCGAGCAGCAGCCGGATCGCCGGCGCGCCCAGCACGATCAGCAGAGTCGAAGCCGGGAAAGCCAGGAACAGCACACCGCGCATCGTAAGATCGACCAGGCGACGGCGCTTC